>JAUWHV010000072.1 GCA_030605675.1 Deltaproteobacteria bacterium
AGAATTTGGATAAGCTCTTGAGAGAGGAAACAAATCTTCCTATAATTATTGCTGACGATCCTTTATCTTCCGTGGTTTTAGGTTCCGGTATGGCCCTGGACAATCTTGATATCTTGAAAGAAGTTATGATCCATTAATTCACCCGGCTACATTTTTTCGGTTGCATATCGATTGTGCCATTCCGCACTGGAAATCCAAAAAAACGCATGACGGCATATTTAGTCCTGGCCGTAGTGGTCTTTTTGATCTTTGTAGTAGTGGGCCTGCGCCTTGGTTCACCGGCCGCTGTATCTCCAGTCAAATACTTTTTTGTGGACTTGACTGGCTATTTGCAAAAAGGCCTTTCCGGACCCTCGAGATGGGGGAAAAAATTATGGCAATCATACCTGGCCCTTCAGGACGTTGAGCTGGAAAACAAGGCCCTTCGTCAAGAGATGATCCAACTTCAAAAAGAAATTGGCCGGTACCGTGAGGCCCTTATTGCCAATGCCCGTTTTAAGAGGTTATTGGGAATAAAAGAGAAAGTCGGCGCCACGGTAATAACGGCCAATGTGGTCGGAGTAGATTTGGCCCCATGGTTGGCCACAATTACTGTGGACCAGGGTCGCAAAGACGGGATAAAGCCGGGAATGGTAGTCATGTCCGGAGCGGGTGTTGTAGGCCAGACAATGGAAACTTCCCTTCATTTCAGCAAGATTTTATTGTTGTCTGACTATAACAGCGCGGTAGCCGCGCTTATACAGCGAAATCGAGCCAGGGGCATTATAAAAGGCGCGGGGAAGGGACAATGTTACCTGGCCTATGTGGAAAAAGTGGTGGATGTTGAGGTTGGGGATAGAATTATTACATCCGGCACTGACCGGATTTTCCCAAAGGGACTTCTGATAGGAAAGGTCTCTTCTGTAACTGAAAGTTCTATTTCCGATCTTTTCCAGGAGATCACCGTGACGCCGGCTGTTGATCTCAAAAGAGTAGAAGAAGTGGTTGTTCTTGTTACAAATCAGCCCTTCGTGGAGTCACGCCATTGAAAAGAGCGTTGGTCGTTATTTTTTTTGGGTACGTTCTGCTTTTAATTGAAACGGCCCTGGGCTTCCCGTTTCAGCTCGGACAAATCCGACTGGACGGTTTGGTGCCGCTTGTAGCCTGGTACGGGCTTCAACACTCTTTACCCTGTGGTATCCTCGCTGTATTGGGGTTAGGGATCCTCAGTGAGCAGATGTCAGCCATGCCTGAGGGCCTTTATGCTCTGGCATATGCTGGTGAATATTTGATGATCCGGTATATCTTAAACCACATAGTGTGTACTGCGGCATGGCAACAGATGGTGCTGGTTTCTTTTTTGAGTATTGAGGTCGTGGCGGTCCTTTTGATCGGTAGTGGTGCTGCTGAACTATTGTGGCCTTGGGGGTTTGCCCAGGCCCTGCTCAACGGTGTTCTTGCCCCTTTCTGGTTTTTTGTCTTTAATAAGGCAAATTCAGCTATTTTCAGTGAGGATCTACGGCTTGGAGTGAAAAAACACAGTGAAGTTTAAGGTCAAGACAATTTGGCGTGTCAAGCGCTTTGACCGGCTGGATCAGGAGGCAAACAAACGGAGGTGTGATGTTGCCATTCTGATCATGTTTCTATGCGTGGTTACATTTTGTGCCCGCCTATGGCATTTACAGATTGTACAGGGAGAGCATTTCAGGGAACAATCCGAGCGGAATCGAATAAGATCTGTGCGTCTCCAGCCACCCCGGGGCAAAATTCTTGATAGGACAGGCCGTCTCTTGGCTGGGGTAAAACCTTGCTTCAATGTATGTCTTGTCAGGGAGGATGTAGGGGACATGGAAGCCCTCCTGGCCAAACTTTCTCCCTTACTGGGGGAGACGGAGGCTGAGATTCGGACCCGTCTCGGTTCAGAGCACAAAGGACCTAAATATGTACCCATAGTAATTAAGAGAGGGGCTGAATGGGAGACCCTTTCCAGGATTGAGTCCCGGCTCTTTAATTTGCCTGGCGTGTTTATCGAGGTGACTCCCGCCAGGAAATATCCCTATGGTAGTATTGCCCCACATTTGCTCGGTTATCTCGGAGAAATCAGCCGGGAAGATATTGTAAAAGAACGTTATAAAGGCGCGCGTTCGGGTGATCTGATAGGGAAATGCGGGATTGAGGAAAGGTATGAAAATGATCTGGCAGGTATAAAGGGCCAACGCAGGTTAGAAGTGGATGCCGGGGGACGCCTGGTAAGAGTAATAGACGAGAAACCACCTGTTCCCGGGAAAGATCTGTATCTTTCCATTGACTTGGATCTTCAGCAGGCCTCGGAGGAGGCCATGAAGGGATATGTCGGAGCCCTTGTTGCCCTTGACCCTCAGACCGGGCGGATACTTGCCTTGGTGAGCAGTCCTGCTTTCGATCCGGATGCATTTGCCACGGGCATTAACAATGAGGAATGGAAGGCATTGAATGATCCTGTTTCAAGGCCTTTGCAAAACAAGGCCCTTCAGGGCAGATATGCTCCTGCTTCGACTTTCAAGATTGTGATGGCTGCAGCGGCTTTGCAAGAGGGAATAGTTACAAAAAATACGTCGTTCAAGTGTACAAGCCAATTCCGTTTAGGCAGAAGCGTCTTCAGGTGTTGGGATTGGCGTGGACATGGGCAGACCAATTTGTATAAGGCCCTGGTTGAGTCCTGCGATATCTATTTTTATCAGGTCGGTCTTAAGCTTGGGATTAAAAAAATAGAAAAGTACGCCAAGGCCTTTGGGCTGGGCACAAAGACAGGGATCGATCTTCCCAATGAGAGCAGAGGATTTATTGCTACGCCGGACTGGAAGCTCGGAAGATATAATGAGCCGTGGCAGGAAGGTGAAACCCTCATCACAGCCATAGGCCAGGGTTTTACTCTTGCAACTCCTCTGCAGATGGCCTGTCTGATAGCTGCCGTAGCCAATGGCGGCACCTTATATAGCCCGGTTTACCTGGAGAAGATGACAGGACCGGATGGCCACATCGTCGCATCCTTTGAGAGTGATCCAAAGGATAAATTGCCGATTTCTGAAACAAATCTAAGGATAATCAAGAGGGCCTTGCTGGGGGCGGTAGAGGATAAAAAGGCTACAGGAAAACAATGCAAATTGCCTGATGTTCATGTGGCGGGCAAGACCGGTACCGCGCAGGTGATAGGACAGGCTAAGCGCCGTCAGGAAAAAAATTTGGTTTGGAAACACAGGGATCACGCCTGGTTTGTGGCTTACGCTCCGGCAGAGAGGCCTGAGCTGGCGGTAGCAGTATTGTGCGAGCATGCCGGACATGGCGGCTCTGTTGCAGCACCTATTGCCCGTAAGGTTTTTGAGACGTGGTTTCAAATTCAATCTCCTCTGCCTGTACTAAGGCCCCACAAAACTGCTTTCAATGTAAACAATACAGATGACCATGTTTGATAGGCGATTTCTGGAACATTTTGACTGGTGGCTCTTTTTAGCTGTTCTTCTGCTCATGGCTATAGGTTTTGTCAACTTGAACAGCGGCAGTGCAGCTACCGGCTATTGCTTTCAATGGAAACAACTTCAGTGGTACATAGCAGGCACCGTTTTGATGTTGGGTCTGGTAGTCTTTTTTGATTATCGTCTTCTTACGGTCTATTCTGTACATATATACTTGATTATGGTTTTTATGCTTATACTGGTAGTTTTTATAGGTAAGACTGTAGGTGGATCACAGCGCTGGCTTTCTTTGGGGTTTATGAATATTCAGCCCTCCGAACTGGCCAAAATCGCCACGGTTATTGTCTTGAGTAGTTATTTTTACCATGACGACAGACCACAATATAGTCTAACAGATTTATGGCGGCCTTTCCTTTTGATGCTTGTTCCGATATTTCTGATTTACCACCAGCCGGATTTAGGGACAGCGCTGTTTCTGGTGCTGATTTTTGCTTCTTTAGTATATATGGCTCGTCTCGAGTGGACATCCTTTCTGCTGCTGTTGGGCTCAGTGATTGCCGCTTTTCCTGTTGTATGGGAGTTTCTAAAGCCCTATCAAAGGAACAGAATTATAAATTTTTTTTCCCCGGAGAAGGATCCACTCGGTGCGGGATATCACATATCACAATCGAAAATTGCCATTGGTTCAGGACAGATCCTGGGCAAAGGTTACATGAAAGGGAGTCAGGCCCACCTCAATTTTCTGCCTGAGGTCCACACTGATTTTGCCTTTGCTATCTGGGCTGAGGAATGGGGTTGGGTGGGAGCAGTAATTCTACTGGGGATATTTTTCCTTATGCTATACCGTGGATTTTTGATAGCGTCACAATCGAGGGAACGTTTCGGGGCCTTTTTGGCCTTTGGGGTAACGGCCATGCTTTTCTGGCAGGTAGTAATAAATATAGGCATGGTCATGGGACTTATGCCTGTGGTAGGTATTCCTTTGCCACTTGTCAGCTATGGCGGCTCCTCGGTGTTTACTACGCTTATAGGTGTAGGACTGTTGCTCAATGTAAGATCAAGGCGCTTCATGTTTCAGAAAGGGACAAGGACCCGGTGAGAGGTTTCAATCAGATCTGTATTCCTGCCATTGGTTCAGGACCTTTCGCACATACCTCCTTGTCTCAGGATAAGGCGGAATTCCTTTGTATCTTTCGACTTTTCCCGGCCCTGCGTTATAAGCTGCCAGAGCCAGGACCAAATTGCCCCTGAATCGTTCAATCAACTGCCTGAGGTACTTGGTGCCGCCCCGGATGTTTGCCTTGGGATCAAAAGGATTTGACACTGCCAAATTTGAGGATGTATCAGGCATCAACTGCATGAGCCCAATGGCACCCTTTGAGGAACGGACATCTGGAATCCATCCTGACTCTATTTGTATTATTGCCCTGATCAAGTCAGGATCCAGATCATAGCGTATGGCTGTCTCGGATATAATTTCCTTAAATTCCGAGTAATTCCTTGGAACATGTGGGGAGATGTGCCTGGATCGGCTTTCCAAACCATAACGCGGATCAGTGGGCACATTACTGAAGTGCCATGCACCGCGCTCATCCACGAAGGAATATATACTGCCTGCACTACCCACTCCTGTGTTGCAGAGAACAAGGAATGCACAAGTCACAAACAGTTGAATTCCTGAGACTGACAATCTAAGGTGTGTTGCTGGCATTAAACATTATTTCGGCACCTTTTCCCAATCAGCTAAAAATTTTTCAAGGCCTATGTCGGTCAAAGGGTGATGGGCTAGCTGTGCTATTACTTTGTAGGGAATAGTTGCTATGTCGGCACCAATTTTTGCAGCCTCCAATACATGTATGGGATGTCTAATGCTTGCTACTATGATTTCTGTGTCAAAGGCGTAATTGTCGAAAATCTGAATTATGTCTTCTACCAGGTTCATGCCTTCATGGGAGATATCATCAAGCCTTCCTATAAAAGGGCTGACATAGCTTGCTCCGGCCTTTGCTGTCAGTAATGCCTGAAGCGGGGAAAATACTAGGGTTACGTTGGTCCTTATACCCTCAGCTGCCAGTTTTTTCGTGGCCCTTAAACCATCGGTGGTCATGGGAATTTTGACAATGACATTAGAAGCGATTTCAGCCAGTTTTTCGGCTTCTTTCACCATGCCGTCAACGTCTGTGCTAATCACCTCAGCACTCACCGGACCATCAACAATACTGCATATTTCTCTGATCCTGTCTTCAAAGGCGCAATTTTCTTTGGCTATAAGAGAAGGGTTTGTGGTCACTCCATCTGCTAGTCCCAGATCTGCTGCTTTGCGAATTTCGTCCAAGTTGGCAGTATCAATAAAGAATTTCATTTTTTATAACTCCTTTTCGTCCCTTTTCTTTATAATAACGAGCCGCTTGCAAAACTCAAGATTTTGTTCGATGGCAAAGGATTGGTGATTGGGGAATTTAGGGATTGAGGAATTGCGAATTGTTGGATTGGATGTATTTTGAAGCATTCAGGGATTACGAATTGGGGAATTGAAGAAACTATATTGATTTTAATGTAAGTTCTTAATTCTTCAATCGTCAATTTTCAATTTTCAATTCTTATTAGGAGGTTTACACATGCCTTGGGTAAGACAAGAGGACTGTACCGGTTGCGGTGATTGTATTGAGGAATGCCCTGTTGAGGCCATTTCAATGATAGACGATAAGGCGGATATTGATATGGAGGAGTGTATACGCTGTGCCATATGTCATGATATCTGTCCGGAAGAGGCCGTAAGGCATGATAGTGAAATGGTCCCGGTTGAGATAGAAGCGAACGTAATAAGAACTAAAAAGTCAATGGAGGCATGCGCGAGCCATTTCGGTAATCCCGAAGAAGCTCAAAAATGCCTCAAGAGATGGATAAAACATTATAATAGAGAAAAGACAATCGCCGAAAAAACCATGGCAGAGATTCAATCACTTCAAGAAATATCTTAGGAACTGAACCGTGCGATTCCGATTTTAATGGAATTCTCTGTTTTTGATGGATAAGCTTTTGTAATTTATTGGGTCCTTAACATAACTTTCAAAGTCTTTTTCATAAAGAAACTGGGAAATCATTTCATCGACCTTAGC
>JAUWHV010000071.1 GCA_030605675.1 Deltaproteobacteria bacterium
ATCCTCCGCTTCATTTACCCCAATGAAGGCTGGCGGAAAGACCTGATAGGGCAGGACTACAGCCGGGATACTTGGTTTCAAAAGGCTAAAAAGACAGGGGAAGTTGTCATCTCCGGCTTGATCATCAATGAGGCGGGAGAAAGATGCATACAGGTGGTGAAGCCGGTCTATGTTGAGGACAAAAAGGGGGCCGGAGTATTCAATGGGGTCGTAAGCGGCTCTTTCGACCCAAAGGCACTGAGCAAGCTGTATATCTCCCCTATCGTATCGGGCGAGACCGGCTATGCCTGGCTGCTGAATGAAGCCGGTGTCTTCCTGGCGCACCATGAAGAGACATTCGTGGGTCAAGATGCCTTCAAGGTGCGGGCGGAGACAAATTCAGAACTGTCCTATGATTTAATAAACAACATCCAGCGGCAGATGACGACTGGTGAGGAAGGAGTAGGCCGCTATGTCTCAGGATGGCATCGTGGAGAGAGAGGGAAAATTGAAAAGCTTATTGCATACACGCCTGTCCATATTTTAGACAAGGTCTGGTCGGTAGCTGTGTGCGCCCCGGTTGATGAGGTGGAATGGATTACGCGAAAGGTGCGTTATAATGAGCTATACACATTGGGCTTTATTGTCATTATTCTGATAGCCGCAGGTGCCTCATTTTTCGTCGTCTTCTATCGCTGGACACGGTCTTTACAGCGAGAGATGGAAACACGAAAACAGGCAGAGGAACGTATTACCCACATCGCCGCCGTGTTACGCGGGGTCCGAAATGTCAACCAACTTATTACGAGGGAAAAAGATCGCGACAGGCTGCTTCAAGGTGCCTGTGACAGCCTGATCGAAACTCCCGGCTACCATAGCGTCTGGATCGCCCTTTTTGATGAGTCGGGGGGACTTGTGGCGACCGCCGAAGCCGGATTGGGCGAGAGGTTCTTACCCCTGGTTGAGCGGTTGAAACGTGGCGAGTTGATCGATTGTGGTCAAAGGGCCCTATCGCAATCCGGCGTTGTGGTAACCAAAGACACGCTTTCCAGCTGCCGCGATTGTCCAATTTCCTCTACGTACGGTGGCAGGGGGGCTATGACCGTGCGGTTGGAAAGAGACGAAAACGTCTATGGTCTATTGTCTGTCTCAATCCCCGGAAGTGCTGTTGCCGACGCAGAAGAGCAAGCCCTGTTTGCAGAGCTGGCAGGAGACATCGCCTTTGCCCTGCATAGCATCCAACTAGAACAAAAGGGTAAGCAGGCGGAAGTTCAAGAGAAAAAACTCGAAGCCCAACTGCGACAGGCACAGAAGATGGAAGCCATCGGAACGCTGGCCGGAGGTATTGCCCATGACTTCAACAATATCCTTTCTGCCGTGATCGGCTTCACAGAGTTAGCCCTGAGTAATATTCTAAAGGAAAGTTCGTTACAAAACCATTTGCAGCAGGTGCTCAAAGCAGGAAGTCGCGCAAAAGACCTAGTCAAGCAGATTCTCACCTTCAGCCGCCAAGCTGAGCAGGAAGTAGGACCTGTTCAGATAAAACTCATTGCAAAGGAAGCCCTCAAGTTGCTCAGGGCATCGCTGCCCACGACGATTGAGATCCGCCAAGATATTCAAAGTGATTCCCTGGTGCTGGCTGATCCTACACAGATTCATCAGGTCTTGATGAACCTTTGCACCAATGCAGGCTATGCCATGCAGGAGACGGGTGGCACACTGGAGGTGAGCCTGACCAATGTAGAGCTTGATTCTCACTTTACGGGGCGCTACCCTGATATAGCTCCCGGGCCACACCTTAGGCTGACCGTGAGCGATACAGGCCATGGGATGACCCCTGATGTGCTGGACCGGATCTTTGATCCCTTTTTCACCACCAAAGGGCCGGGTGAAGGGACCGGTATGGGGCTTTCAGTCGTTCATGGCATTGTAAAGAGTTTTGGTGGCACGATTACAGTTTATAGCGAGCCAGGAAAGGGTTCAACCTTTCATGTATATCTTCCTATCGCTGAAGACTTAAAAGACGAGGGGAAAACAGAGGCGTTAGAACCCCTTCCCACTGGAAACGAGCGTATCCTATTGATCGATGATGAGCAGCCCCTGGTAGAAATCGGCAAAGAGCTCCTGGCCCGCCTGGGATATGAAGTCATAACCAGAACGAGCAGTATCGAGGCACTTGAGTTATTCCGGGCACAGCCGGACCGATTCGATCTGGTGATTACCGATATGACCATGCCCAATATGACGGGTGTTGAGTTAGCCAAGGAACTCATGCAAATGCGACACGATATCCCGATTATCCTTTGCACCGGATTCAGTAAGGTAATCACGGAAGACAGGGCCAAGGCAATGGGCATTCGGGAGTTGGTCATGAAGCCGTTTGCCATTCGAGACATGGCTGGCACTATCCGGAAAGTGCTGGATGAGTGAGGCTCGTTGCTGGATGCTCAACTACTGGAGATGCTCCAACATTAGTCAGTGCTCACACCGAATTGGCCAAGCGAATACAAAAAGCTCTCACCTTTTCCGTCAGGCTTTTGAGCCGGCCGGGCAATTACTGTTATCAATTGATCTTGAACCGCAACAAGACCGCATATGCTTGCCTCAACGGGCTGCATCATTGATTTAAGGGTGTATTTCCCGTCTTTCCACCCAAGAAGCATAAGCCAGTCCCCTGCCAGCGTGCTTTCTTCCCTGGGCACTCCTGGGAACAACAGTTCCGGCAGACCATTTCTATCCACGTCAGCAGAAATAAACCATTTCGGGAAACCACCTTCTGGTAACTGCGGGGAAACCCGATTTGAAGACGACCAAAGCAATCGCTCCATTTCATAGACGCAAAGTTTGCCGCTATAGTCAATTGTACAGAGTTCCGGATTGCCATTTCCATTCAGGTCTGACCAGCTTGACCTAATCACAGAAAAATTTTTTGGGCTTGCTATGCGGTGCCTGTACTTAAGGCCCTCATAGCCAGGTTCCATAAGATAGACCTTTGGCCCAAACATGACATCAACATCGAAACTCTGTCCCAGAAGTGACTCCTTTAAACCATCTCCGTCCCTATCTACAAAGGCAAGCCACAAATTAATATCATCCTCTATCAGGCTAAACACAGAATCCTGGTAGCTTAACAACATTGAGCGCATTCCTGCTCCATCCAGCAGGGCATTTAACACTATCCATCCATGCGTTTTTACTGCGGAAAAACCAACCAGACGTCCAGGCCCGCAAAACCGGTAAGAGGCAAGTTCTCCAGGGCTTCCATAATGGCCAACATATAGACCTGATGGCAAAAGATAGACTATCTCAAACTCACCGTCTCCATTGAGGTCAAGGATATCAACCTGAATCGAGTTTTCCGGTAGACGTCCCACAAGTCGCGCTTTGCCCAAATCAAAGGACTTGAGGTGTGTCTTGAATTTTCGGTCTCCGGTGTCATGCCGGTGTTCCACATAATCTACTTCTTCAAAGGTGTCTGTACTGTACTTCTGTCTTTCAGCACCACTTGCTCTAGAAACAGGATACTCATGTAAAAGAGCCGGATCAGGGCCATAGACTTTTAACCCGTCCTGCTCTAAAGCAAAAAGTAAAACAATACCCAATGTCTTCATTGACTGAGGATCCAGTACATCGGAAGGGACATCAGAGGGATCCAGCCAAATAAGATCCGGAAAGGCATGCTCTAAGTCCTGGCGAAACTCGTGGGCCGAGCCGAGATCTGATCCGGCCACAAAGGCCGCGGCCATGTCACTGTACCGCATTGCCGGCTGTCCGATACTCAGGGGTCCCTGGGCAGTTACTACTTCGCATATAGACTTGCTATCTTCAGGTTGAGTTACTCGAATGGTGGCCAGCGGTTTCTTAATATAACCGATTATCTCACCGTCATCAGGGTCGAGAACCGGGGCCCCTTTGCCATATACCTCAAAAAGATCCCCTGCATTGACACCATGGACCTTCCCCTTGTCCAGTATCAAGGAATATCCGGAAACTCCAGCAACTGTAGCGGATAGCGGAGCGAAGTCTTTCAGCAGTTGATCGTATGAACATATGGGAGATGACTTTGAATAACATGGAACAGCCTGAAAAAGGACACAACATATTAAAAGCCCGACGATTATTGCAAGCTGAATGGTTTCACCAATATGATTTGACACAGCAGAATCCCGGAAAACTCAATAAAAAAAGCCCTCACCTTTAAGTAAGGGCTTATCAGTCAGTCTAGCTCGCCTTACGGCGAAAGGATTAAAGACCTAGACACAACCAGTCGGCTTCGGAAGGCCGGCCATCTTACAGGCTCCCTTACCAGGGCCGGACGGGAATAGTTCATAGACTTTCTTTAAGGGAAAACCGGTTGCCTTCGAGAGGATACGTACCATAGGTGCAATACCGTTCTTCTTGAAGTATTCCTGGAGCACATTTACAAGCTTCCAGTGTTCTTCAGTTATTTCCTCAATACCCTCTGTTGATTTCACATAGTCCATCCAGGTACGATTCCATGCTTCGATTCCACCCAGAAGAAAACCGTCCTCGTCAATGTCGAATGTCTCCCCTCCAAATTCAAGATCTGCCATATTGTCCTCCTTAAAGAATTAGTTTGCATGATTATGATTACAAGCAGCAAGGCATCTCCATGCTTTGAAATAGTGAATGCATACTATAACATAAATTTTTTGTCAAGAAAACCAGACTCCTCTGCTGAAAAACTTTTATACGATATTTCTCTTTGATTAAAGATAGTTACACCCAAAAATATGCTTGGGCATCTTTCAGATATAAATAAATACTGTAACCGTTCACGGAACGTTGAAATTAGAAAATTGAAATTGGAAATTTGGCTTTCATGCTTTTGTACTGTTTTAGATGATCGTATTATCTGATAGCCCACGGTGTCCTGAACCTTTTTGTTCCACTTATCAAAGTCGTGCCGGACCATATTTGATAATTCTTCAGCCAGTTTGTAAACATCCAACTCGTAAACTCGTTTCATCTTTTCCCAATTTCTAATTTCCAATTTCAAGTTTCAAGCCATCAACGGCTACATTAATCCTAAGAGACAGCCTGAAGCTTCTGCATCTTATCTCTGGCCCAACTGAGGTCCGGATCTAACTCAAGGGCCATCTCGTACCACTTGATTGCCGCATCCTTCATGTCCAATTTTCGGAGGTTGCTGGCTATATTGGCATAATCAATTGCAGATCCCGGATCGATGGATATTGCCTGCTCAAAGGCGTCTATGGCCTTGACGTGTTCTCCTGAACGAAAAAAGCAGTATCCCAGGAGGTTATGAATTTCCTTGAGCTCCGGATTCGAGTCCCTGGCACGCTCAAGCTCCTCTATTGCCTTGTTGAAGTCCTCCAATTCCTTATAGCACACTCCACGGTGGCAATAGATGCTTGCCACTTCCTCAGGGGCAGGATTGAGCAGAAATGCCTTGTTGTACCATTTAAGCGCCTCTGCATAATCCCCAAGCTGTTCATGTGCATGTCCGGTATAAAAGGCGGTATCGTACCGTTCTGAGTACAGATCGTCTATGGCGGTCAGGATAGAGAGTGCCTTTTGCGGATGTTCTATCGAGTCAACCAGACGTGCACAATGGAATGCCACATCAAGATTTCTGGTACGGTCCCTGAAGTGATTTCCGGGGATCACTGCATATACTGCAGGAACAGCCAACTCAGGGTGTGTGATATCAACCAGATATGCCTTCAAGCCGACATCTGCCAGGGCCTTGCACAGCCCTTCAACCTCGAGTCTGAAATTTTCTGAGCTACAATTCGGCATCGATTCTACAGAGACTTGAACAGCTTTATCAAGCACATATGAGGCCTCATCCAGACTCGAAAATTTAGGAAGTCCGCTTTCTACATACTCACCTTCTCTATCAAAGTCTCCAGCCAGTTGTGCCACCTCTGTAAGTGCCCTTATTACCGCCTGCTGAGGATCAGGAGCTGTCCCTGCAGTGTATACTATCTCGCTACTGGATGGAAAAGTCGATGGGTCCCATGCAATGGCTCCAACTGTCGGGATACCGAGATCAAGAGAAAAGTCTTTCAGCACCAGCTCTATATTCAGGCCCTGGAATTTTGTCAAAAGTTCTATGGCAACAGGATCTTTGATGGAATTAAGTTCTATGGTCGGAGTAGATAGCTTTTTATGGGTAATGATAGAACAGACATGACGTTCAACTACCTCTGAAAGGGCCTGGACGGCTGCTTCTTCAAATGAATTCCCGGAAGCTGAGCCATTATACTCGTTTAAAGGCCAAAACCACGAGAAAGGGAGCCAGAATTCTCCTCCGCCTGTGGGGCAAAAAGCCTTTACCCAATCAAAAGTCAGGGTCTCAATCAACCCGCCGGCCTTTGAGATAGCCTCTTCACCATGGTATTTGAGGTGCAGGGCCTTAAGCAGGTCTTCCAGAGGAACTGCGCCGGCTTCAATGTCCATGCACCTGCAAGTCCGGTGTTCCCTTTCTTTCACGAAGTTAAAAAGGCTGAAGCGTTCTACCAGCTCCATCACAGCACTTGCCTCTGCCTGAGCGGGAGTAGCACCCTTACCCATCTGCCTGGGCGTACCGGTCAGACGGCTGACAGATGGGCTATACCTGCTCACATATACCGGTATTCCGAGCCTGCCTTTGTCTACGCGTTCGGTATCCTGAAGAATAGGCACTCCCAGGCTGTTAAACCGGTTCCGGACCCATTTCAGGGTCTCATCCGCCGGCCTTGCTTTATCAAGAGCAGCGCCTGATTTTTTAAGACTGTCTTTTAAAAATCCCATAGTCTCCGAATTTTTGAACAAAAACTACTCCACAAAAGGTATGATAGTCTCATTTATGAGCCTCTCGGCCTCATACCAGTCTTTCTGGTCCTCGCCATGAACTTTTTCTCCTCTCATCTCAGAGAGGCTATAAGCCACGTTGGCTATCCATTGGTATTTTGCTTTTTCCGGCATCTCATCTTCAAACATCACATAGGCCATGCTTGTCCCGGGAGGTCCCTGTACCTGCACTCCAATTACCGGATTAGAGGCCTCTTCGTCCGTGATAAGATAAAGTGCCCTGGGTACTTCGATACCATGGCTCAAATGGGCTAGATTCTCAGTATCCGTACCTCCCAAATAGATATCTACTCTTCGTTCCTCCGGATCATAGGCCAAGCCGACCAGGGGCATGCCGGGTTCTCCCACTACTACGTCTTCTCCCAAGCTCAGAGTGGTCCTTCTGAACTGATTTTGACGATTAAAATCTTTAACAAAACTCGGCCATTCATTCTTTAAAATTCGCATCTTTTTCATATCCTTGCCTCCACAAATAGTTTAACAAGTGAGTAAAAATACATATAAATATTTGTAACCGTTCACTGGTTCAAAGGTTCAGGGTTCACTGGTTAAGAGGTTCAGGGTTTACCGAAAATTTGAACCGTTGATTCGCGAGTTCTGAATGGAGAAGGCATGAGAATGAAACAATTTGTTCGACGTTCGTCTTTTAACATGAACCTCTGGACCTCTGAACCCTGAACCTATGAACCCCTATAGAAAGGTAACCCTGAACGGTGAACCCTGAACCCGTGAACGGTTACAAATATTTGTACTATTTAGTATACTAAGAGACAGGATCATAATGGGAAAATACCATGGTAAAGGTACCTCTGCCCTGGGATATGGACCGGAGTTTTGTAGAATAGCCGAACATTCTGGAAAGCGGAGCAATTGCCTTAATAACCTGGATTGGTCCCCTCGGCTCAATCTGTTCGACTCTGCCATGACGACTGTTTAAATTCCCGATTACATCACCCATAAATGATTCCGGTACCAACACTTCCAAACTCATAATGGGTTCAAGGAGTACCGGATCAGCCTGTTCACAGGCCCGTTGCAGTCCTATAGAAGCTGCAGCCCTGAAAGACACATCGGTAGAGAGACCTTCTTCAAAGACTGCATTCTTTAATACTACCTCAACGTCTATTATGGGAAAACCCTTTAAAACACCGCTTTCGAGTCTCTGTCTTAATGTTTCCAAAATAAGGGCTTCGTAACCCTCGGGCAGGCATTCAGGCTCCAGCTTACTAACCACACGATTGGTATGCCCCCTTTCTCTGGGAGAGACCTGGATGACTACAGTAGCTGTCTGACGTCCGCCGCCTATCTCCCTGTCAAATCGCTCTTCTATCGTAACGGACTTTTGAATAGTCTCCCGATAGACCACTTGAGGTTTACCCACTGTTACAAAGGCATTAAACTCTCTAAGCAGCCTGTGGACCAGGATTTCCAGATGCAGCTCTCCCATACCGGAGATAATTGTCTGGCCGGTCTCTTCATTGAATTTGACCTTGAAGGTAGGATCTTCCTCAGACAACTTATTAAGAGCCGAATCTATTTTTTCTTGATGTCCTATAGTCTTGGGCTCTACAGCGACAGAGATCACAGGCTGGTAGGTCTCAATCGGCTCAAGGAGTATAGGGTGTTTCTGATCACAAAGTGTGTCTCCTGTTGAAGTATGCTTAAGACCCATAACAGCCACTATGTTACCTGCTCCGGCCTCTTTGATCCTTTCTCTCTTGTTGGCATGCATCTGCAAGATCCTGGCGGCCTTTTCCTTAAGCCTTTTACCAGGGTTCCATACCTCATCTCCCGCCCTTAATTTTCCGGAATAGACACGCACATAGGTCATCCTCCGCCCCTGATCCATCTGGACTTTAAAAGCAAGGGCAGCAAGCGGGGCATTGTCTTGACTGAGACGTTTTTCAACAGTGTCTGTAACAGGATTTATGCCTTTTACCGGTGGCACATCCAGAGGACTCGGCAGATATCTGATTATGCCGTCCAGTAAAAGCTGTACTCCCTTGTTTTTAAGTGCAGAACCGCAATAAACAGGAATACACTGGAGCCCAATGCACGCCCGCCTGACGGCCTCGTGTAATTCCTGGTCACTTATGGTTTCCTCATCCAGGTACTTTTCCATTATAGCGTCATCTACGCCGGAAAGGGCCTCAAGCAGATTTTCCCTGGCCTTAGATACCTCTTGCCGATATTCTTCCGGTATGGGACTTTCTTTAAACTCGACTCCCTGAGTTGCTTCGTCCCATACAACCATTTTTTCCTTAATGAGATCGAATACACCCTGAAAAGAATCCTCAGAACCAACAGGTAGTGTCAAGATAAGTGGATAGACTCCCAACTGTTCTTTCATCTGTTCAACAGCGCCCGGGAAGTCGGCCCCAAGCCGATCCATTTTATTGATAAAGGCAATCTTCGGGACTTTGTACTTGTCTGCCTGGTGCCAAACAGTCTCTGACTGGGGTTCAACCCCTCCAACTGCACAGAAAACCCCAACTGCACCGTCTAAAACCCTCAGAGACCTCTCCACTTCTATTGTAAAATCCACATGGCCCGGAGTATCGATTATGTGTATCTCTTTTCCCAGCCAGTAACAGGTCGTAACCGCAGAGGTAATTGTAATTCCCCTCTCCTGTTCTTCGGGCATCCAATCCATGGTAGCCTGGCCGTCATGGACTTCTCCCATCTTATGGGTTTTGCCCGTATAAAACAGAACACGCTCAGTGAGAGTGGTCTTTCCCGCATCTATATGGGCAATTATTCCTATATTGCGGATTTGTTTTATTCGATTTTCACGGGTCATATTCTGAATTGCTCAAACTTCTCGCAACTATACAGTTTAGAAACTATTCAAAATCAATTTTTCAATCTTTCGCGCTTTCGTGATAATTCTTTTTTGCTTCCCCTGGAACATACTCGTTGACAAAACGTATCGGTTCTATTTAACAAAAAGCCTGCAAATACACAATAACTTAAAGGCCGTGGCAATCAGTCGGGGGGGAATCTGTCGTAATGCCCAGCCTTAGGCAGGAAAAAAATAGAGAGTCCGAACGGCATGGTACACAAATGATGCGCACGAACTCTCAATTTAATGCACCGGCAATCTAATAAGGTGGGGCCTTACGATCCAGCATTTTATACCCTTTTGGTATTTCAAACAAATCCTTGCTCAGGGCCTTTTCCTCAATGGTCTTCAAGGTAGTTGTAGTCGTTATACCCATCACATTTGTCACTGTTTGGACCGGAAAACCATCCCACTCACCCGCCATGCCCATTTTCTTCATCATCGGATTTTTCTCAAATATCTTTTCCATCTTTTTGCCAAAGGCAGTATATTCTTTGTATCCCTTCACATCCTTTGAAATCCAAAATTCGTTGTTGCCGCCCATCATGGTCATATTGTACTTTTTGCACATATATCCGGCTATTTTCTTTGTTTCATTCGTAGGGGTTACCTTCATTTCTTTCGCTAGCTCTTCCACCATCCCCTTTCCACGTTCATCGTCCATTAAAGATGTCATATTAACCTTTGTATAGGTTTTGTCTTTGATGTTAATATGATACATCGTCATAGTATCATATTCCATTATCATTATGCCATCACTCATATCCGTACGGTAAGCATATGAAGTAAGATAGTGCTTAGTTGTCTCAGTCTTGTTGAACTGATCGAGCATTTGCTTAGGTAAATTACCGGGTAAGCCAGCAGGTAGCCCCTCACTGACACTCTCGGATTCCCAGTAAAGATCGCCGTAAGCCGCCGTTGATATGGTAAAAAAAATCAGTAACGCTAATGGTAAATACGCAATCCGTTTCCATTCTTTCATCTGTTTCTCCTTTCATGTTTTCTAGTTAGTTTCCCTATCCAGATCCCTGTGGTGGCCTGAACACTCGCCATGTCGCATCCGGGTCTGCTGCCTTCCGGATCACTCCACGCCGTCGGCTTTCACTCCCGGTCTCCCGAAAGTCATTTTGACTTTACACAAGCAAAAAAAATTCGGCAACCTTCTCAGTATTCCGGAAGATGGCATAGGACTCCAGGCGGGCATAGTCTGTCAAATTTGTAACTATTCAGGTGGATAGACTGAAGGTAGAAGGCTAATAGGGGCAAGTCCAATAACCCTTCTATTCTGCATTGATAATTCCTATTTGCTTTATTGATCATCCTGATGTAAAAGTTGTCATCAATTTCACATGGAGTCTATGACGACCCCCCTGAGACGCTCCTGCCGGTATCCAATGGATTAGGGAGAATCTTTTAGGTGAACAATTTCCATAAAGAGGTGATCAGTAAAATGGTGTCTAAGAATTACTTTGTGACCCGCTGGGGAATAAACTGAGATTATTCACCACATACCAAGGTCATTGGCAGATCTTCTCTGAGGAAAGAAGTGTATCCAAAGCTGAATTCCATACATGTTAGTGAAATTGTTCCAGGCAAAGACTACGGAATTAGTTCTGAGATGACTGTGCTTGAGGTTATTCACCGGCACAGACAGACAGAGACTGTATTCAAGAAATACGACGAACAGGCCGGGGTGTGTATCTGCTGTCAGGCCTTGTTCGAAACTCTGGAGGAAGTAGCGGAAAAGTATAATTTAGGCCTGAAAGGGCTCCTTTTGGAGTTAGAGGCCGTGGTCAGTCCCGGCTCAGCAAGTCGGAATGAGTCCGGATCTTAGGCAAAGCTACATTAAGGGGAAAGGAGTAAGGAATCTTGTGAGTGGAGGAGTAAATGTAACTTCTCAATAAGTCCGGGCAAATCATATTTTGCGACTATCCAATGGATTCCGGCGAAAGCCGGAATCCAGACATCTTACCCTGAGTTATTGAGAAGTTACAAGTAAATTACATAACTCCTTTGATTTATTGATTTTTAGTATATTAGAAGGATTACCTGGGCAGACCGAAGAGAGGAAAAGAAAGGAGGTAGGGTCATGCGCAAGAAGAAGGGTCATGCTACGGAGGCTAAGGGTTGGAATTTTTTTGAGTTTTTAAGGAGGATAGGGTTTGTTCTGATAGGGATAATGACCTTGGCCTCGGGAATTGGAGTGGGCGGCTCTTCCTTTGGCGCGGAAGTGGTCTTTGTCAATGCACCCCGGGAAAGCTGGCCCCAGAAAAAGCTCACCTTTGGTACCGATCTGACATTCCGGTATGAAACGCTGTATAATTTCAACTGTACTGGGTATGGCAAAGACGTCCCTGCCGGGAAGGAAGACGATAGCATATATCTTGGAAGAGTGAGAGCTGGCGCAAACTACACACCATCGGAAAAGGTGAGATTCTCTCTTTGGGGATACCAAGCAAACGCTTGGGACCACTCTGTACCCAAGAAAACTTTCTACAACCCTGTCTTTGGATGTGAGAATAACTCTTATGAGGACCGCCTGGAACTCTACAAAGCCTATGTAGAGATACGGCCTGTTACCCAATTCAGAATCAAGTTGGGAAGGCAGCGCCTTGATTATGGTGACTTCAGGACGTTCGGTCTTTGCAATTGGGCCAATAATGGCCCCTATCTCTGGGATGCCATTAAGTTTTCTTATGACTTCGGGAAAAATAACTTTATTGATGCATTTTACGGAAGGACTAAGATGAACGACCCCAAAGAATTTAGCCTGAATCACAGACACTCTTACGAGGGAGTGGGTGTGTATAGTAGATTTTCTCTCCCTATTTTAAATGCTCACATAGAGCCTTTCTTCGCATACAAAGGAGATGACACAGAAGAGTACGAAGAAGAAAAGGGAGGCATTGGAACGCTGAACGAATACTATATGGGTGCGAGACTCTGGGGCAGAGATTTCTATAACTTCGATTATGACTTTTGGTCCTCCAGGGAGTTTGGAAGGAGAGGTTCAGACGATATTGATGCCTATGCCTATCATGCTTTGGGGGGCTATAACTTCAAAGGGCTATGGGCCAAGCCTCGCCTCAGTATGGAGTACACCTACTCCTCAGGAGATGACGACCCCTATGACGGGGACCATAAGACCTTCGATGTAGGGTATGGGGTTTGGGGTGCATGGCTTGGGAACCAATGGAGTTTTTTCAAATGGAGGAACTTCCAGGACTTCCAGGTAAATCTTGAGTTGTGGCCTATTGAGGGCGTGCATATGGTCTTCGGCCTGCATAACTACTGGCTGGCAGAAAAGGAAGACGCCTGGTACATGAATCCGCGTCTGTACAGAGATCCCAATGGTGATTCAGGCAAAAAGGTAGGGGAGACCTTCGATATCACTGCCAACGTTGATCTGAGCAAGATTTTTCCCCACTACTCTCTGCTTAAAGGCCACCGCTTGAGTTGCACCTATGGCCACTTCTTCCCCAGTGAGGTTGTGCGCAACAGGGCGGATGACAACAGCGGGGCGGATTGGTTCTACATCCAGTGGAGTTACAAATACTCTTGGAAGATGCTTTAAGGAGGCAAGATTATGGAAGATTATCATGGAATGTGGGCAGGGCTTGGGCTTGATTTAGAGAGACATGACGAATTCCTGGAGGGTCTTGGTCCTGCTTATCAGGAGATATACCTGAATCAGGAGTTTAGGCCCAAGGGTATGGAGTACTTCGATTTCACCACCTCAGAAATTCATGGGCTAAGGATCAAAGAGCTACTGGAGCTTAAGGAGAAGGGGCGCAAGATTGTGGGGACATTCTGTGTGTATGTGCCCGAAGAGATCGTCATGGCTGCAAGGGGCGTGTGGGTTGGCGTTTGTGGAGGATCTCAGTTCTCTATTCCCGATGCCGAAAGGATTCTCCCCAGTAATCTGTGTGCCCTTATCAAATCCGCCTTTGGATTCATGGAAGCCAAGACCTCTCCCTACTATCAGGTCCCCGATTTCTTTGTGGGCGAGGCTACCTGTGACGGGAAGAAGAAGGTATGGGAGATATTTGAAAATTACGTGTCCTTCTATACCATGGAGATCCCCAATTCCAAAAGTTATATGGGCAAAAGGCTCTGGTTGGATGAGGTAATGAAGTTCAAGGAAAAGATGGAGAGGGAATCCGGTGTTTCCATCACTTCTGATGAGCTGGAAGAGAAAATTCAGGTAGTCAATAGGAAAAGAAGGACTTTGGCCAGGTTCTTTGACTTCAGAAAGGCTGATCCTCCTCCTATCAGCGGGAAGGATGCTCTGCTGGTATCGCAGATCGCCTACTATGATGATCCTGAGAGATTTACTACAAAGGTGAATGTTCTCTGTGACGAGCTGGAGGAGAAGGTGCAAAAGGGGATGGGTGTTGTGAAAAAGGGAACACCCAGGATCATGATTTCGGGCTGTCCTTTTGCCCTTCCTTTTTGGAAGCTTCACCACATTGTTGAAAGCAGTAAAGCGGTGGTGGTCTGCGAAGAGAGCTGTGTGGGTACAAGATATTTCACCAATCCAGTAGATGAGGGATGTCCCACATTAGAGGATAAGTTTAAGGCTATAGCTGACCGCTATCTGAAGATAAACTGTAGCTGCTTTACCCCCAATGAAGAAAGGATTGAAGAAATTGCACGATATGTCAGAGATTTCAAGGTTGATGGTGTTATTCTCTTCACCCTTCAGTTCTGCCTTACCTATAGCATAGAGTGTATCAAGGTGCAGGAGGCCTTAAAGGGACTCAATGTGCCGGTGTTAGAGATAGAGACAGACTATGGGGAGCAGGATGTGGGGCAGTTACAGACAAGGATAGAGGCGTTTATAGAGCAGATATCATAGGGAGTTTTGGAGGCATGTTCGGTGGTATTGATATCGGTTCTCGGACAGTGAAGATTGTGGTTATGGAGAATGGAGAAGTAAGGGATTTTCAGGTAAGGAATAGCGGTTATGACCCATACGCTCAGGCCTCTGAGCTAGCCTCTGAGCTAATAAAGGTTTATAAACCAAAAAGATTAGTGGCTACTGGATACGGACGTCACGCCTTTGAAGTGGACTTTGCCCATAGTGTCATTACGGAGATAAAGGCCCATTCTTTAGGTGCAAGGTATCTTTGCCCCAAATGCAGGACAGTGATCGATGTGGGGGGTCAGGATAGCAAGGGCATATCCCTGGGCGAGGATGGGAAAGTCATTGATTTTAGAATGAACGATCGTTGTGCCGCAGGCACTGGAAAGTTCCTGGAGATCATGGCCAAAACCCTGGGGTTTTCAATAGAGGAGTTTGGTAAAGAGGCGTTATCTGCTGAGAAGTCGGTAAAGATAAACAGCATGTGTACCGTATTTGCAGAGTCAGAGGTGATTTCCCTTATATCGAGGCGTGTACCATTGTTGAGCATTGCCTTGGGCGTACATTGGGCCATTGCTGATCGTATCTCCTCTTTAATTGGCAGGCTGAACGTCTCATCCGATGTGGTCTTTACGGGGGGAGTAGCCAACAATATCTGTGTACATAGGCTCCTGGAAAAAAAGCTAAAACAGAAAATATTAGTGCCCCGGCATCCAGAGATAGTAGGAGCTCTGGGAGCAGCTATTGAAGCTGGGACAGCTTAA
>JAUWHV010000135.1 GCA_030605675.1 Deltaproteobacteria bacterium
GAACTTGCCAAGTTGAAATATTGAGCATAAGGTATTTCTATGCCTGCCATAGAATGGTCAACCTCCTGACAAGCCTGAATGTTGTTTTATTTCGTGCTTTCAATCTTTCGTGTTTTCGTAATTGTGTTTCAGGATTTTCTGCCAGAAAAAACTCGAAAATAATTCCTAAGGTTTAAGCCGACTAATCAAGGAATAATATTTCCATAAGGACTAAAAACACAATCCTCAAGAACTGCTCCGGAAGGGACATTGCTCCCCTCCCAAATCACACTTCTGCAAAGAGTAACACCGGATCCCAAGCTCACTCTATGCCCTATAGAGACCCAGTCCTTCCATATAAGATCGCCAGGCAACTCAGTGCCCTGACCAACCAGGCACCTGTTATTTTCACCTGCAAAAAGCACTTTATGGGTAGACAGATATCCCCCGGGCGATCCTATGTCCTCCCATATGTAATGACCGGAAATGTGATCAGCTCTGATGGCCTGTAAACGACCACCCTGATCAATTACTGCCTTAAATGCATCAATCAAAGAACTGGGACAATCTTCAGGGATAGTCCTGATAAGTTCCGGTTCCAATACGGAAATACCTGTAAAGGCCATGGCATCCGGCCCGCTGTAATTAAAACCCGAGACCTTTTCGTCCATCACAGCCACATTGTTCCACGGCTCCCTCTTGTGGACCACCAGCGATGCCATAGCTCCATGGTGCTGATGCAGATTAACTACACGGGCCGGATCCAGATCTGTTACCACATCTCCGTTTATAACCAGCAGGGACTCGTTTTTTGAGATATGAGGCAGGGCATTTCTAAGCGCCCCGCCGGTTCCAAGCAGTGATGGCTCCACCAGTGTCACAATTTCGGCCCTGGCCTTATAAGACCCCACCATCTCCAACACGAGATGTGCGAGGTGAAAGCAGTTGATCACAATCTTCCTGAACCCGGCATCCTCAAGCTGGTCGAGTAATCTGTGAAGCAAAGGCCTGTTTAATACTGGGAATAAAGACTTGGGTAAGTGAAATGTAAGGGGCTGCAAGCGTGTACCCAGACCCGCGGCGAGGATCATAGCTTGCTTGAAGAAAGGCATACTACACAATCTGTGAAGCCGCTAAACCTTTTTCTTGTCTTCTGTTTTTGATGAACTGCTGGATTTGTTATCTAGAAGCTTTTCTGAATCGACCTCATTTTCCAGGTCCTTTAAGCCGGACTTGAAGGCCCTCAGCCCCTTTCCAAGTCCCGCCCCTATTTCAGGAAGCTTCTTGCCCCCAAAGATAAAAAAGGCAATTACCAGGATGACCAACAGCTCTTGTGTGCCTAAACCAAACATTTAAACCCTCTTTATAGGCAATGTTGAATTGTGAATGTTGAATGCTGAATTGTGGAAAAAGATTTAAAAGACATATACCTTAATTCAAAATTCAACATTCAGCATTCAACATTTATTGTGACCCGTAACTATGTAACCCCGAAAGCAGAAAATTCACCCCAAAGTATGTAAACATCACTGAAACAAAACCCACTATCGCTAAGTAGGCGATCCTGCGACCGGCCCACCCCCTGACGAATCTTGCGTGAAGGGCCGTAGCATATACAAACCAGGTTATCAATGACCATGTCTCCTTTGGGTCCCAACTCCAGTACGTACCCCAAGCGTCATTGGCCCAAATAGCCCCTGTAATTATACCAAGGGTCAACCAGAGGAAACCAAAGATTATTGTCTGGTGTATCAACTCATCAAGGACTTTGCAATCAGGTATAACACCCATCATCCCCGCTGATCCCCCGCTGAATCTATTTTTAATAAGGTACATAATACCGAGTCCGCAGGCAACCGCAAAAGATGCATATCCGAGAAAGCACGTGATAACGTGAATAATAAGCCAATTGCTCTTAAGGGCTGGTATAAGAGGCTGTATTTTATCCTCAATATTAGGGCTAAAAGATGCATAGGCCATGGCAAGGGATGCAAATGGAGTTGCAAAGGCCCCGATCACACGTTGCTTTACCTGCCATTCTATAATCAAGTAAACCAATACCGTCACCCATGAAAAAAATACCAGGGACTCATAGAGGTTTGAGAGCGGTGCGTGCCCATAACCTAATTGGTAAGACTCTATCCATCTGAGGCCTATTCCGACCGTCTGAATTACAAAACCTCCAACTGTGACGACCGTAGCCAGCAATCCCACCTTTTGCACCCTGAAGATCCAGTGTGTCAAATAGAGCGCAGCAGCCCCCATATATATGAAAGTAGTTAAACTGAAAAGATACGAACTGGAAAAGGTCATTGCCGTGCTCCTAAACTGGAATTCAAAGCCTCTTCAATTTTTCTGATGTTTTTTTCAAACTGCAATTTATTCTTGTTGGTCTGACCGGACAAAATCACAATGGTCTTGCCCTTCCGACGACCTATCCAGAGCCACATGCGTCTATGCGGAACCCAGAACACCATGGTAAAACCAACAATGAGGACCGTACAGCCCAACCACACGATCCAGACTCCGGGGTCTTTCTTGACTTGCAGCCCTGTCAGATATCGTTGTTTGGCATTGGACAGGGAAATCCTATACAAGTTTTCACCCTGTTGAAACTCCTTTTCCTTTCCTTTCAAAAGCCAAAAATTACCTGACCGACCTTCCTGGTCTCCAATCCAGATCTGGGCTGCAGGCATGCCATGGACGTCGGGCATATACTGCATCAAACCAAAGCTCAGTTGTTCTTCCGGCCATAAGGCCTTTTGAAACGCAGAAATAGTCAGGGAACGCTGCGGGGTACCAGACTTGGCGACCTGCACGGTTACTTCAGGAATAGCCCGATAGCTTGCCTGGTAAAAAGTAACGCCCTTATATTCCATGGGATCATTAACAACAATGGACTTATGGAAGACCTCCTTATCATTATTTAATACTGTCAGGTCGGATCGATACTCTTTTGGTGCTCCATTATCGTAAAAGGAGATTTTAAAGCGATCACAACGGACTGAAAAGCCAAGAGGTATATTCTCTTGTGTCTGTCTGTTCACAATATGATCTATTGTCTCCCCTTCCGGCAACATGACGCTGCCCTTGAACCCCAGGAATAATCCAACCAGGGCACCGAAAAAAATAATCAGTATGCTGCCATGCAGACCATATACGCCCCAGTAACTCCATTTTCCGCGCTCCGCCAGAAACAGCCTGCCCCCGTCTACATCAGCGCGTTCATGGAATTTGCCAGCGACCCTTTTAAATGTTGAGATGATCGACTGAGTGGAATCATTATCCAGTTCCTCTTTTATTTCCCAGTCCTTTTTAAAAGGCATCTTTAACAGACGCCCGGAATCCACAGACAGGTTGTCTCTCCTGCAAAGTTTAAGTGTAAATGGCAAGCGCCTCAGGGTGCAGACCACCAGATTAGTGCTAAAAAGCCCCAGTAAGATCAGATACCACCAGGAATGGTAAGTATCATTTAAATGAAGGACCTTTATGATTCGAAAAAAGGTGGGGCCGTATGTTTCCAGATAGAGATGAAGTGATTCTCCCTGGGGTATAACAGTACCGATAATAGAGGTTATGGCCAGAGTAATTAAAAGAAATACAGCCAGACGAACCGACGAAAAAAAACGCCAGATTGAAGTATCTTGATAGGTCGAGGATGATGCTTTCATAGAACGGATTCAGGTCCTGAGATCTATACTCCGGAGTTATTGTCAGCCTTCATAAGGTCCTTATTTTTCATGGCCGGATGACGATCCGGTCTTTTCGTCCTGGCTGACATCGTCTCCAGCCTCTTCATTCTCCTTTATGGACTTCTTGAAGTTGCTGATACCCTTTCCAAGACCCTCACCGATTTTTGGCAGCTTACCAGCACCAAAAACAACAAGAATTATAACCAAAATAACCAGCAACTCAGGCATCCCTAACCCGAACATCCTCTATTCCTCTCTAGAACTTAAATTGAGCAATTAGCCTTTAGCGGTTAGCTATTAGCTTAATGATTACGGAATATTTTTGCTATTACAAACTTTTACCCTGTTGAATGCAGCTTCGCTGCCCCCTTTGGGGATTTAACAGGGTGAACCCGTTGGGGATTATTTCTAATTAACGTAACACCTTGATTTTTCAAAGCTAAACGCTAATGGCTAACAGCTAAACGCTCAACTTAGAGTGTAATCATTTATAACATATCAGAAATTCCACTCAGTTTACAGTCCAGCCTATCCTATGTCAATCAGCGTAATTAGTGTCTGAACGAAAAGGCCGTTCAGACACAATTTTGAATTCTAAATTTTGAATTTTGAATTTAAAAAAGGATGCCGAGGCTCATAGGCCTAATTTTTTCATCTTATTAAGAAGGGTCTTGTAACTGACCTTAAGAGCGCGGGCTGCAGCGGCCTTGTTTCCCCCGGTTGCTGCCAGGGCTGCATCTATGAGTTCTTTTTCCCTTTTCAAGACATGGCCCCTGCTTTCCGACCAGAAATCACCCGGCACCGGCTCATCTTCAGAAGGAGGACTTAAAAACGATCTGAGGGAACTATCAGTAATGTTGCCTCCTGTCAGAAGTGCGGTTCGATCCAATAAGTTAAAAAGCTCCCTTACATTTCCCGGAAAATGATATTCCAGAAGAAGTTCCTTTGCACTATCTGATAAACAGACCCTCCGGCCCAGCAGTTGTTCAACCCTTTCAATGTGATGGTTAACCAGGGGAATAATGTCGTCTTTTCTCTCACTGAGGGACGGAATATGAATAGGGAAGATTGCAAGACGAAAGTGTAAATCTTTCCTGAAAGAGCCCTCTTTTATAGCCTTTTCCAGGTCTTTGTTTGTTGCTGCAATGATCCGGGCATCGCTTTTTGATTCCTGACTGCTACCCAATGGCAGGTAACAACCAGAGTCTAAAAACCTCAAGAGCTTCGGCTGAAGAGAAAGCGGCAGTTCTCCAATCTCGTCCAAAAAAAGAGTTCCTCCTTTGGCTGCAGAAAGAAGGCCTTTGCGTGTCTCGATTGCCCCTGTGAAGCTACCCTTCAAATGACCAAAAAGCATTGAATCCGCCAATTCCTGAGGCACGCTTGCACAGTTGAGCCCTATGAATTTTTTCCGGCCGCTGTGCTGATGAATATAACGGGCCAGCACATCCTTTCCGGTTCCGGTCTCTCCTGTAATAAGAACAGGAAAAGGTGTGGAAGCCACCCGGTCTGCCATTTGCAGTATCTCAACCATCTTGGCTGATTCAGCCACAAGGTCTTTGATTCCCTGCAACGGAAACAGATTCTGAAAGCGTTGAACAAGGGCCTCAAGGTCCACGGGCTTCTCCAGGAAATCCGTGGCCCCTAATTTTAAAGCCTCAACTGCTTTTTGAATGGTGCCATAGGCCGTAACCACGATTATCACACAGGAAGGATTTATCTGCCGAGCAGACTCGATAAGACTCAGCCCCTCGCCATCCGGGAGCTGGAGGTCCAACAAAAGGCCGTGGATACCATCAAGACAGGCCTTAGCCTGTTTCAAATTAAAAGCCAGGTGTGTATCATACTCATCACCCAAGGCCTCCTGAAAAAGGCTTGCCAGTTTTTTATTATCTTCAACTATTAAGATATTGTATTTCATTATAACCTGAGCGATTAGCTGTTAGCCATTAACGTTTAGCTTTTGGATAAAATTGTTCATCAGAAAAAAATTTCTTGTGATTCTATAGATCTGTAGCGTAAGACGATGGGCTTTCCCCACACCTTGAGTTCTCTAAAATCTCTCATCTCTACTCCTTTTTAATGCTAACGGCTAACCGCTGACGGCTAACGGCACAGATCCAAAATTTGTAATAGCAAAAATATTCCATAATCATTAAGCTAATAGCTAACAGCTAAAGGCTAATAGCTTAGTTTAATTCTGCCGAACACTTCATTAGACTTTACGGACAATAGAATCATTTGCATAAGCTCCAGTGGGGAAAAATTTATCCGTAATACTCAGACTATCTCATATATGGATACAAATTTTCGCAACAAAACAATTGCCGCCATTGATCTTGGCTCTCAGACCTTCAGGCTGGCTGTGGCCCGAATTGTGGACAATAGGCCCCAAGTCCTTGCATCCGAACTTAAAAACGTGAGGTTGGGCCAAGGTCTTGCCGCTAATGGAAGACTGGCTGAAAATGCCATAAAAAGAGGAATTGAAACGCTTCGAGATTTCCGCAATGTCCTTGATAAATTCAGAGTCTCTGATGTAATAGTCTGTGGCACGGCTGCCCTGAGAAACGCTGCAAATGCCGGAGAGTTCTTGGACCTGGCAGAGGCAGAAGGATTTATTATAAAGATATTATCAGG
>JAUWHV010000002.1 GCA_030605675.1 Deltaproteobacteria bacterium
GGTTTTACTGTTGCCTAAAAATGATAGTGTATAGTATTGCGTTTCAAGAAAACCTTTACACTGTCATTGCGAGGAGCAAAGCGACGAAGCAATCTCAACAAGGCTCACAAACTACGCCACGAGATTGCTTCGCTAATGCTCGCAATGACAACTTTTTAATAAAACACTATAATAGAATAAATACGATATGAAAATAAAGAAAAATTATTTAATAAATACCTATGCGCAGAGTATCGGCATAGAGACAGCTAAGGGACTTATTGCTGATAAAATAAATACCGCAGCATTAAAAGATAAGGGAAACTACAGCGGAGAAGAAATAGTTAGGATATGTGGGGAATTAGAAAAGGAAGGTGGGTTAATCCGAATAATCGCACAATCTCTTTTAATTCAACTTGAGCGTAAAAAGTCTGAGGAACAGACGTTACTGCTCGACAACATAGATACCCAGATCTGGTATTTGACAGATATATATACCTATGGCGCTGTAAACAAGGCCCATGCAGAGTTCTTGGGCATTGAAAAGGCCGGTTTAGAAGATAGGAATCTATATGAAATAATTAGCGAAAAAGAAACCGAAATTTTTGTTGCAGGTAACATAGAAGTATTTGAGAAGAAAATACAGATTAAAACCGAGGAAGCGATTAAGAATAGCAAAGGGCAAACGCGCTTACTATCCATCACAAGGACGCCGAAACTGGACCATAATGGAAATGTCGAATATGTGATTTGTGCGGCACAAGACATCACCGCGCGCAAGCAGGCCGAAGAGGAACTGGCGAAGCACCGGGATCACCTTGAAGAGCTGGTCAAGGAACGAACGCGCGATCTGGAGGCCGCCCAGAAGGAATTGATCAAGCGCGAAAGGTTGTCTGTGCTCGGGCAGCTTACAGCTACGGTTAGCCATGAGATCCGTAATCCTTTAGGAGTAATCCGCTCATCGGCATTTTATCTTCAACGAAAATTAGGCCATGCTGATGAGAAAATTATTAAACATCTGAACAGGGTTGAGAAACAGGTTGATCTATGCGATTCAATCGTGGATGAGCTCTTGGAATACACACGGGGACGCCATTCCGAGGCAATTCAGGGGGAAATCAACCCCTGGCTTGAAAAAGTGCTTGACGAGATAACAATACCTGAAAATGTAGCCCTTGTTTCAGAATGCTCTCCCGATCTCCCCTTGGTCCGTTTTGACAGGGATAAAATGCATCGTGTTGTATTCAACCTGGTAAATAATGCGCTCCAGGCAGTTACCGCACGACATGACAGGCTGAACAAAAAACAAGGCCCGTATCAACCCAAACTTAAGGTATCTACTTCAGTTGCCGATAATGGAATACGCATAGAAGTTGAGGACAACGGAATCGGAATGGATAAAAAGACTGCCAGGCGTGCTTTTGAACCGCTGTTTACCACGTCGGCTCGCGGAACCGGACTGGGACTTGCCATTGTCCGCAAGATACTTGAGGAACACGGTGGCCATGTCTCCCTGGACAGCACACCAAATCGTGGGACAAAAGTGACCCTCGTGATCCCGGCAGGGAAATAATCTTAAAAGGAACCACCTATGAAGGGACGAATATTACTGGTTGACGATAACGAAGAATTCCTGGACAGCACTAAAGATGTATTGGATGACGAGGGTTACGACATCGTCACGGCCACCAGCGGTGAGGAAGGCATCGAGCTGGCCGGTACTCAGACCTTTGATGTTATACTCATGGATATAAAGATGCCCGGGATGAACGGTGTGGAAAGCTTCATTGAGATGAAGAGGCGCAATCCTAAGGTCAAGGTCATCATGGTTACGGCATACAGCGTGGAGGACCTGATGCGGCAGGCGGTGGATAAGGGCGTGTTCGCTGTCTTGAGCAAGCCCCTTGACATGGACCGTCTGTTTCGCACGATCGAGGATGCAAAAAAGGATGGAAAGAGCGGTTTGGTCCTGGTGGTGGACGACGACAAGGAAATTTGCAATAACTTCGTGGATATTCTGGGCAAACGTGGTTATGAGGTTATTGCGGCATACGATGGCGAAGAGGCTGTTGCAAAAGCAAAATCGAACAGCTTTGATATCCTATTGCTTGATATGAATTTACCACTCCTGAACGGCCTGGAGGTCTATCGTCGCATAAAAACGATGCAGCCGAATATAGTCACTATCATCGTCAGCGGCCATACGCAGGAGATGGATTCACTCATTATGCAGGCCTTGAAAGAAAACGCCTATACCTTTCTGAAAAAGCCGGTCAATATGGAGCAGTTGCTGGGCCTGGTTGAAGACAACCGCTCCGGACTACGCAAGAACACCTACCACAAACCCGGAGATGACCGGCCATGATCGCCAATACGATTCTTATTGTCGATGATGACGCTGAACTGCGCGACAACCTGACTGACATTCTTCAGGATGAGGGCTATGAACCGTTTTCTGCCGCCACATGCGCCGAAGGATTGAGACTGGCGAGCGAACGAAAACCACAGGCAGCGCTCCTGGACATAAGATTACCGGATGGTTCGGGTACGGAGCTGTTGACCAAACTGAAACAAACGAACCCTGATTGCTTCTGTATCCTGATAACAGGATATCCTGACCTTAATTCCGCTGTGGCTGCGCTAGAAAAAGGGGCGTTCCAATATGTGCAAAAGCCTGTCCAGCCGACAAAATTATTGAAACTTTTAGAAGACGTCTTTGAGATAATCAGCCTCAGGGAAAAGGAACAACAGGCTAAGGAGGCATTGCGGAAAAGAAACAAGGAACTGGAGGGAATTAACAAACGGCTTAAAATGATCGTCACTTCTGCGAAAAGGCTTGCAAGTAGCTCACGTTTAAAGGGATTTGGTCCGCTCCTTGAGATCGGTCCGCTCCTTTTAAAAGAATTTGCCAAGAACCTGGCAGCCGAGGGTGGAAGCCTCTATATGTGCAAAGAAGACTCCCTCGTCCTTATTGATTCGCTCGGCCCCCGGCACGCACTTCCCAGAATCTCCTTCCCCTTGAGAAAAGACAGTGTCTTCGAACGTGTAATCGCAACATGCGAACCGATTTTCATGGAAAATATCAATGAAGAAAGCGAAATAACCTCAAGTGGCTGGGATGGCTACAAAGAGGATTCGCTCCTTGTATTTCCACTACTGGATGAAAATGATAAAATTTTCGGTATCATCTCCCTTCATTGCAAAACCGAGCCGCCCTTTACGCACCAAGACAGGGAGCTAGGCTTGATATTAGCCTCATACAGTTGCGAGACGATTCGCGCCTCCAGGGCATTGGAGGCATTAAGAAAGAGCGAAGAACGATTCCGCATTGCAGCAGAAAGCGCAAGCCACTTAATTTACGAATGGGACCTTGAAAGCGGTCATTTTGAATGGTTCGGCAAAATTGATGAACATCTTGGATATAAACCGGGTGAATTGCCAAGAACCATAGAAGCATATAAAAACATAATCCACCCTGATGACCTCGACCGAGTGATGGCCTCTATTGAAAAACACATAAAGACCCATGAGCCTTATCATGAAGAATTCCGTGTGTTTGGAAAGGATGGAACCGTCCACTATTGGTGGAATCGCGGCACTGTTATTTTGGATAAGGAAGGCAACACCTCAAAATGGATTGGTGTTCAAACAGATGTCACCGAACAAAGGCGACTCAGAGACCAGCTTCAACAATCCCAAAAAATGGAGGCCATCGGGACCCTTGCCGGAGGCATTGCCCATGATTTCAACAACCTGCTCATGGGTATCCAGGGCCGCACCTCCTTGATGTTAATGGATATTGACTCTAGCCATCCCAACTACGGACATTTCAAGGAAATAGAGGATATAATAAAAAGGGGGGCAGACCTTACAAAACAACTCCTGGGTTTTGCCAGGGGCGGCAAATACGAGATCAAACCGACCGACATGAACGATCTGATCAGCAAAAGTTCCGATATGTTCGGCCGCACCAAGAAAGAAATAAATGTTTATGGAAAATATCAGGAAGACATCTGGACAGTAGAGGTAGACAAGGGTCAGATAGAACAGGTGCTCTTAAACCTGTATGTAAATGCCTGGCAGGCCATGCCCGGAGGCGGAGAGCTTTACCTTCGAACAGAAAACATCACGCTGGATGAAAACTATATCAAGCCATTTAACATTAAGCCTGGCCGTTACGTGAAAATCTCTGTAACCGACACCGGGATCGGTATGGACAAGGCCACCTGCCAGAGAATATTCGAACCATTTTTTACTACTAAGGAAATGGGCAGGGGAACGGGTTTAGGCCTTGCATCTGCCTATGGAATCATCAAAAATCATGAAGGCTTCATCAACGTTTATAGTGAACAGGGTCAGGGAACCACCTTTAACATTTATCTGCCTGCCTCGGACAAGGAAATAATAGAAGAAAAGGATCTGCCCAGCGAGCTATTGAAGGGTACGGAGACTGTGCTTTTTGTAGATGATGAAGAGATGATCCGTGAGGTTGGCGTAGCCCTCTTAAAGGAATTGGGATACAAGGTATTATCGGCCGGAAACGGAAAGGAAGCCGTAGAAGTTTACAGGAACAACAAAAACAAGATTGACATAGTGATCCTCGACATAATCATGCCGGAGATGGGTGGTGACAAAGCCTATGACAAACTGAAGGAGATCAACCCCGATATCAAGGTGCTCCTTTCAAGCGGATACAGTGTAAACGGTGACGCGACCAAAATACTGAAACGCGGTTGCGATGGCTTCATACAAAAACCCTTTAATATGAAACAGCTCTCTAAAAGCATA
>JAUWHV010000052.1 GCA_030605675.1 Deltaproteobacteria bacterium
CCTCTCTCTGTGCAGCAAGCAGTCTTTTGCTGAAAGGCAATCCTTTCTTAGAAAAACACACAAAGGCCATGCCATCGCGGACAAGGATTTCATTGACCATTCGACCATCAGAAAGAAACACATAGGCCAACAGCCGGCCGAAGCGATCCCTCTTTTCATCATCCTGGACCAGCCTGACAAGCCTGCCCTGGACCAGTTGCCTGTTACGCTTGGTGGCTTCCCATCCCAAGGGCTCTCCGGGTGTGGTCTCATGAGGTATCTCCGGAGAATTAATCCCCCTATAGCGTACCTTTGTTCCTTTTTTAAGGACTATGGTATCGCCATCAATGACGTAGCGCACAAAAGAGCTTTTCTCTGCAAAGGATAACCCAATGGAGGCAAGAAGCCAGATGCTCACCAGAACAACTGTCATTACGGACATTCCGGCCCTTGTTCCCATGTTAAAATCTCCTATGATTATACCGTGGCAGAACCAGTAAGACGCCGCAAAGCCTCCAGATATCGCTGGCGGGTCTTTTCTGCAATATCTGCAGGGAGCTCAGGCCCTGGTGGCTTTTTATCCCATGAAATGGACTCCAGGTAGTCTCTCACAAACTGTTTGTCAAAACTCGGCTGTGACCTGCCTGGGCTATAATCCTCAGCAGGCCAGAATCTGGATGAATCAGGGGTCAAGACCTCGTCAATCAGTATAAGCTCTCCGTCGGATATGCCGAGCTCAAACTTTGTATCAGCAATGATCACTCCCCTTTGTCTCGCATAATCTGCCGCTGTTTTGTAAAGCCTGATGCTGATATCCCTGGCCTTTTCGGCAACATCTTTGCCAAGCAGCTTCCGGACCTGTTCAAAGCTTATGTTTTCGTCGTGAGAACCAACATCAGCCTTGGTGGAAGGCGTAAATACGGCATCCGGAAGCTGCTGCGACTCAAGCATCCCTTCAGGTAGCTTGATACCACATACAGAACCTGTCCGGAGATAGTCTTTCCAGCCGGAGCCGGCAATATATCCCCTGACTATACACTCAACAGGCAAGGGCTTTGCCTCTTTGACCAACATGCTCCGGCCCTCAAGGGACTTTGAAAATGGTTTCAACTCTTCCGGAAACTGAGTTACATCTGTCTGAACCAGATGATTCGGCACCAGGTCTTTCAATTTCTCAAACCAGAACAGGGACATCTGAGTAAGGATGCGACCCTTGTCAGGTATGGGCGTGGGTAGAACAACATCAAAGGCAGAGAGACGATCCGTTGCTACGATCAGCAGGTGCCCCCCCACTTTGTAGATGTCTCTCACCTTTCCCCTGTGTAAAAGATAAAGGCCGGGGAAATCCGTTTTGAATAGGGACATTGATTTATCTCCAGTTAACAGTATATAAACCAGACTAGCCAATAAATAGAAGTGTGGCAATCATCCGGTGTGCTGTTTTCTACCCATACACAGCAAAAACAACTCCACACTCTCCGGCCTGGAACTCTTTGGCTTGACCACACGAACTGACCTGAAACTCTCTCTGCATTTGTCCCGGAAGGAAGGGAGATCCTCCCCCTGGAACACCTTGCAAAAAAAGGTGCCCCCTGGTTTCAGCAACTCTTTGGCCAAAACTAAAGCTCGCTCTGCAAGAGCTACAGACCTGAAGTGATCCACATCCTTGCGACCAGTTGTCTTGGGGGCCATATCGCTAAGCACAACGTCGAAATAAGGGGATATCTCTCTAAGCTTTGAGGCCTTGAGATCATAGACATCTTTCTGTAAAAGGCAGATATTATCTGCCATTACACCAGGCTTTTGGATATCAACTGCCACAACCAGGCCCTTCGGCCCTGCCACTCCGGCTGCATACTTTGACCAGGAGCCCGGATATGCGCCAAGGTCCAGGACGATCTGGCCGGGCTTCAGGAACCGGTGTTTCTTCTGGGCCTCTTCCAGCTTATAGACCGAACGGGCCGGGAAGCCCTGCTTCTTGGCCTTTTTAAAGTAATGATCCCGGACCTTTTTCACTGCCCTCAAACGAGATTAATGTAATAAATTATACATATTGAAAATCGAATATCGAATATCGAACAAGGAATTTCGAATCATGAAGTTTTCTTCCCCTTGGTTTGGCAACTTTTATACTTGTCTGCTATACGGATTACTTGAATCGCAAGATCTATAACACGATCCTTTGGATCTAATCTTTTACCTTCGAGCCTCTTACTTCGACATTCTGCGGTTCCTTGTTCGATATTCGATATTCGTTGTTCCAAAAGGAATATGACTTCACATTCCTGACGATAAATCAACTTAACCTCCAGATCGGGTATTTTCACCCAAACCATCAATAAGTTCGGCCAGGTGTAACACCCTGGGACCCCCGGTTTGATGAGCAGTCCCCGCCCTCCACTGCAGTAGACATCCTGAGCATGTGGTAACTACAGTGGATGCGCCTGTCCTGTCCCATGCAGAAAGTCTCTTCTCGAAAATCTTCCAGGCAAGCTCAGGATTTCCAATACTAAAAAGCCCCCCCTGTCCACAGCATTTATGAGACATTGGCCTGAAGGCATCTGAGAATATCCTGTCCAGGAGCCCTTCGCTTTCCCCCACACCGCCCAGATCGAAGCGTTGATGACATGGAGCATGATACGTCACTGTGCCCGACCTGTCCCTTGACTCTCTAAAAGGTAATACCTTTAGCTCAACTACAAGCCGGCTGAACTCCCTGACCTTATCTGCCAAATTGCCGGCAACTTCTTTTTTTGGATCTTTTTCGCTGAACAATTTTGGCCATTCTTTAATCATGGAGGCACAGGCAGCGCATCCTGTAACGATGAAATCCGCCCTTGCCTTTTCAAAGGCCTTAAGATTTTGAAGCACGAGTTCTTTCGCAGTTTCCTGCGCACCTGCTGACCATGCAGGCATACCGCAGCACCCCTGTCCCAAAGGTACCAGCACCTTGCCCCCTAAACACCGGATCATTGCCTCAGCCACCTCCGGATAGAGGTAATTCTGAACGCAACCCAGGAAAAGGGCTATTCTGGGTCCGGGCCCGGGATCAAACCCGCAACTCGGATCAAGCAACCTGAAATGCCTTCTGGAAAGGGCCGGGCTTTGCGCAAGAGAAGGCATTTCAAAATGAAAAGCCTTTTCATCCCGTGAAGTCCGGCCTGTAAGGCCAAGCAGCCGCCAGATAAGGCCGCTTGTGCCGGGAATACCGCCGAGGAGCTTTGCCAGCAAGGGAGTCAATCTGCGACTCTTGAGGATATCCCATAGCCACCATGGAATGGAAAGCCCTTTGGTGTAGCTTGCCCTGGCGTTTCTAACCAGGGCATTTATCTCCACCCCGGCAGGACATATGTAGCCACAAGCGCCGCACTGAAGACAGTCCTTTAATGTCTCGAGCACCTTGACCGGAAGCACATTTTGGTTGGGACCTAGGCCTTCCGGAGCGAAAGTTGGGCCTTTGCTAATAATTTCCGTAATAAGTTTGTATTTTCCCCTGGGGGAAAAGCGCTCGTGTCTGGTTACGTCATAGACCGGGCACACTGAAAGGCATGCACCGCACCTGACGCATCTGGCTCCGGCATCACTTCCGTCACCAGATAACCGGCCTTCAGTTTTCCTGAGATCATTCAGGCTCTCTCACCTCTGAAACAGGTTTTGTCCACTCTCGTGCCTTCTCCATCGACTTATTACTTTACTGATCCTTATTTTTTCGGTGAACCCTGAACCTTTGAACCCTGAACCCCTGAACGGTTACCAAGATATTTCTGTTTTAACTTTTTTATTTTACATGTTGCGGCTTCATCCACAGGAAGCCTTGCCTTTAGCTGATGCAGTTCATTATTCAGCCCCTGTATGCTTCCCTCGGAATTGAGCTTCACCCCAACTTTTCCTACTGATTTTCCTTTTGGATGACCCCTCAGAAGATAGGTCCTTCCCACTCTTAATGGCTGATAACGCTGTCCACCAGGACCGCTTCCGATGATAACATCTATACCATCGACAGTGCTTGCCAGCTTCCTGTCCTCAAACTCACCAAGGTTGGACAACAACACTATTACATCGACCCTGTTCTTAAGCTCCGGGACCATGGACTTAAGCCGGGCTGAAGGATCAAGCACCTCTACACCGTCTGCCCTGGTCTGCCGGCTCAACCCAGGAGACGTGACGGCAAGGACGCCTACTTTCGTACCATTAACATCAAATATCCCATAGGGCTCAAATACGGCCTCACCCTTGTAACGCAGGTTTGAAGACAAAGGCCTTAAACCCCTTTTCCTGGTCTCTTCCAGCAGAAACATGGTTGAGCCTGCAAGATCTCTCTTGCCTACACAAAGGGCCGTGTAACCCATATCACGGTAAAAATCCAAAAGAAGCCCTGCATTGACAATTGCCTCTTCTGAAGGTGCTGCTTCATTTCTGAAGAGAAAATTACCAGCATCTAAAAAAAGGAGGTTGCCATGGTTCTGAACATTATCACGGACCCACCGGACCCGCCGGGCGATTCCCCCTATCTCCTTACCCCCTCAACCAAAACACGGATCAAGATAACCCAGGGTATTCCCAGTATAAAACAGAGTAAATGCCTCTGTCCGTTCCTGAGAATCGGCCATGGCTGATCCGGCTGTAAAAAAAGATATAAGAAATGCAAATATAACAAAAAACATTATATTTTTTATACTGTTCATCATAATGTCTCCTTATCTGGCATTATCTCCAAGCAACTGCCTCATCCACCAACTCGCCCAGTGTTCTTTTAAAATGGCATCGGCAAGGGCCTTGGCCCCTTCTGATTTTAACCTGTCCTTGACATAGGGTATCCAAAGCGCTGCATCACTGCTTCCAGTGTCCAAATGTTCTTTAAGAGAAAGTAACATATCGAGCTGATCCGCGTCATGGGCCAATACTGACTCTGTGGTCTTACAATCTCTAAACTCTGACAGCAGATCCGCTATCTCTTCACCGCCCGGAAGTCCTTGAATCATTTCTGTGATTGCTAATTTTTCATCTATACTCACATACCGCTTATGTACTGCGTTGGCATCCCCGGTCCTGGCCTCGGGGAGATCATGTACAAGGCAAAGCTTCAAGAGTCTTTCCATGTCCACTCCAGGGACATCTC
>JAUWHV010000098.1 GCA_030605675.1 Deltaproteobacteria bacterium
TTGCAGTATTAGTTTAGAGGATTCATCTCTGTTCGATCGTTGCAAGATGGTTGAAATACTTCAGTCTTCAACCTGAACAGTTACAAAGTAGTTACAAATACTTGCTGGTTTTACCTTGACATAATTTTAATGTGTACATAATATAAAACCAATACACACAAAACGCAAGGAGGAACTATGCGAACCAATATTGTCATAGACGACGATCTCATGAATGAAGCAATGATGCTTAGCAAAATAAAAACCAAGAAAGCTGTTGTTGAGACCGGTCTAAAATTATTGGTCCAAATGAAAAAGCAAGAACGATTAAAAAGGTTGCGTGGAAAACTAAAATGGGATGGCGACCTCAATGCAATGAGGTTGGATTAATGATTTTGGTCGACTCATCCGTTTGGATCGATTATTTCAACGGCAAACGTTCATGGCAAACAGATTTACTGGATAATTATCTGTCCGATGTGCCAATTATCATGGGGGATTTAATCCTCACAGAGGTTCTTCAAGGTTTTAAATCTGATAAGGATTTTAAAAAAGCCAAATCTTTTCTAAGTCTTCTCCCATTTCGCCAAATGGGTGGATACGATATGGCCATTCAAAGTGCCCAAAATTATCGGCGGCTTCGAAAAGCCGGGATTACTGTACCAAAAACAATTGATGTAATAATTGCAACCTTCTGTATTATTTATGGATTAACCTTGCTTCATGATGATCGTGACTTTAATCCCATTGCATCCCATTTCCCCTTGAAAATGTCTGCCCCACGGTAAGCCCACCACCGATTGGCGCGTCCATCCTCAAAATGAATAATCTCAATAACTCAGAAGTAGTTCGGATCAAGGCCCATATGGCTGGTACTGTGGTGGATATGAACCACTTGCTCAGGCCCGGCATGCACGTGAGGGAAGGTGATGAGCTTTTGACACTGGAGAGGATGAAGCTTTTCTGTACGGTTTCAGCTCCGTGCACAGGTGTGGTAACTGCTGTGATGGCAGGGTTTGGCAGCAGGGTTCTGGAAGGGGAAATATTGCTTGAGATGGAGGTTCAGGGGCGCTGAAGTCCGGGTAGCCCTGTCATTGGTTTCAGGAGGCCCTTTTCTCCATCCAATTCATAATATCCGCCAATTAACAGTGGATAATTGTCAGGTATATGACCTACGGGAAGATCAGTGATTATGGGGACCCCGATGGAGCTGAGCCGGTCCTGCAACAGTGTCTGTAATAGCTTTTCCGGCTTTCCGGTTCCCAGGAGCCGGCCCACAGCAATTCCTGCCAACCTGGATAACCTTCCTGTAAGTAAAAGCTGCGTCAGCATCCGGTCAAGGCGATAAAGAGCCTCATTGTGATCCTCAATCAAGAGAATTGCTCCATCCCATCCGGGTTCATAAGTTGTACCGATGAGATGGGTAACACAAGTCAGATTTCCTCCAATGAGTGGGCCTTTTGCCTTGCCGGGGCTAAGGGTAGTGCCGGAAAGGCTGGGGAATTCTCCTTGATCAAGGCATGTCCACAGGGCTTTTCTTGCGGGTTCTGTTGTGATCGGCAGGGTTGAGATCAGAGGGCCGTGTATTGACAGATGACCTTTTTGCAAAAGGGCTGAGTGGAGGAAGCTTACATCACTGAAACCTGTCAGTACCGGAGCCTCATGCCCAATTCGGTCCCATGGCACCATGCTTAGCCAGCGCAAGGATCCGTATCCCCCCCTTAAACACCATACAATGTCTATGGATGTGTCCAAAAGAAGACTTGTAAATCTGCCGGCCTGGAGTTGGTCTTTTCCTGCAAGATAGGGCAGGGAAGGCATATCCTCGGTCTGATCAGTAAATGTATCATTGATAATCTCGAGCCACGGGGCTTTTTCTTCGATTAGCTTAAGACCTGCATCCAGCTTTTCTGATTCCAACGGACTGGAGGGAGCAAAAAGGGCCACACGACGGGGCCTGGTATGGACTGAGGAGTAGGGCATTTTCTTGACTTTGCTTTAGTAGTTGTTAATTTTACTTTACTTTTAATCCACAGATTTCGCAGATTACACGGATTACTCTAATCATTATGAAGGATGATGCGAAATCTATAGGGTTTAATTCCCCGCAGCCAAAAAATTTCTCAATTAACGCCTTTGGTTGTATATGAGCGGCATATTTGAAAATATATAATACCATATTTTTGAATTATAGAATATATGATTACACTGCAAAAAGACCTAAAATATACAGTGAGATGGAAAGAAAAATATGGGTAAAAAGAAAAATTATTACAAGCTACTTGGTGTTTCAAAGAATGCCTCTCCTGAAGAGATCAAGAAGGCATTTCGAAAAATGGCACTTAAGTACCATCCAGACAAAAATGAAGGTGATAAAACTGCTGAAGAGCGCTTCAAAGAGGTTAACGAGGCATATGCAGTGCTGAGTGATCCTGAGAAACGACGTCAGTATGATACCTTTGGTTCCACGGAATTTCATCGCAGATTTACACAGGAGGACATCTTCCGGAATTTTGATTTTAGTAATATTTTTCAGGACATCGGAGGCCGTGGAGTCTATTTTGGCGGACGAGGCGGAGCCGAAGTCCCCTTTGATGATATCCTCGGGCAGGTCTTTGGTGGCAGGAGTGGCGGCTTTGGTGGCCGTTCATGTAAACGAGATTTTCAGTATTCACAACCAATCGGACAGGACGTGGTTATGGAACTGGCCCTTTCCCCGAAGGAGATCCTTAAAGGTTCACATAAGTTGATATCTATCCGGACCGGCGGGAGTCCTGAGCGAATCTCCGTGCATATACCAAAAGGCATTAGTTCCGGGAAGAAAATCCGGGTAGCAGGCAAGGGGGCACAGGGACCCGGAGGCAGAGGAGATCTCTACCTGCTTATCAGTCTCAAGCTGGATCCCGGTTTTCGTTCAAGCGGTTCAGATGTGGAAGTGGACAAGGTTGTGAAATTTACTGATGCCTGCCTTGGTACGGAAGCGGAGGTCCCGACTGTGGAGGGGGGGACAGTGAGGCTAAAGATACCTGCAGGTACACGGTGTGGGCAGAAGTTGCGTCTGAGGGGGAAGGGTCTCCCGACTGCTTCTGGTGGCAGAGGAGACGAATATGTTCGAATAATGATTGAGGTGCCGGCCAAGCT
>JAUWHV010000095.1 GCA_030605675.1 Deltaproteobacteria bacterium
GAGATGCTGCAGATGGTCGGGACGGACATGAATGCCAGCATAAGTGACGCATTAAAAAGATTCAAACCTGTAGGGATATCAAGGATTTCCTGAAGGAAGGGAGCAACTATTACCATGCCGAAGAAACCAATGACAACAGAAGGAAGGGCTGCCAGAAGTTCCACAATCGGTTTAACCCATTCCCGCAGCCGGGCAGAGGCAGACTCTGCAAGATAGAGGGCGGTCATCACCCCCAGCGGAATGGAAATAACAGCGGACATAGCAGTAACAGCCAAGGATGCCACGATCAGTGGAAAGATACCAAAATCCGGGGGCTCGTCAGTGGGGTACCAGTACCGCCCGAACAGGAAATCGTAAACAGAAACCTCTCTGAAGATAGGAAGGCCTTCACAAAACAGAAAAACGACGATTAAAGTTAATATTGTTATGGAAGTCAGTGCGACAGAGAAGAAAAAGAAGCGTATTATACGCTCCCTTCTCTGACGGCTTTTTCCGGTTTGCCTATTTTTTGTCATACTGTTTTGAGCGATTCCTCTTAATTTAATTCAGACAGGATGAACAGGATTGTCAGGATAAATAAAAATTCTGTTCATCCTGTTCATCCTGTTCATCCTGTCAAAAAGAGTCCTGCCGTACGCGGCCAATTTAATACAAAGGCACATACCTTGCGTCGCGTACGTATTTCTGGCCCTTTTCCGGGTTCAAGACAAAGTTGATAAAGTTAAGGGTATCTCCCTCCGGCCAGCCGCTTGTGAACATATAAAGAGGTCTGCTGACAGGGTATGTGCCGTTCAGGGTTGTTTCCTCGGATCCGGTTATCTGATCTACCATTAAAGCCTTTATGTTTTTATCCAGATATCCAAGGCTGATGTAACCAATGGCGTTTTTGTTTTTTGAAACGGCCTGCGCAATAGCTCCGTTGGAGGCCTGAAGGAGGGCCCCTGGGAAAACCCTTTCCTTTTTCATGACTATCTTATGCCAGACCTCGTAAGTCCCGGAGGATGTGTCGCGGGAAATGACCACTATCGGCCTGTCAGGTCCGCCCAATTCTTTCCAGTTTTTGTTTTCTCCTTTATAAATAGCTTTAAGCTGATCCATGGTCAGATTTATCAGAGAGTTGCTGGGATGGACCACTGGAACAATACAGTCATATGCTACGGCAAAAGGCACTGGATAGGCCCCTTTTTCCACAGCAAGACTTACTTCCTTTGGCTTTATGAATCGGGAGCTGTCCGCAATATCAGTGCTTCCATCAATAAGGGCCTTGATACCATTACCGGACCCGCCACCAGAAATAGAGATCTTCACATCCGGATTTTGCTTCATGTAGGCTTCAGCCACTTTTTGTGCAATGGGTAAAACCGTGGTGGAACCTTTGATTACCAGATTTCCTGCCAATACTACGGTTGATGTAAAAGAAAAAACCAATGCCAGTGCAAAAATAGCGATACGTTTCAATTTCATCTCCTTGTCCTCCTAGTAATATAAGTTTGAAATAGGATGCTGTAGAACTGCATCAGGTTTCATCTATAATCTTTATAATTTTTGATTGTTAGATTCCTGTTAGAAAAGAATTAATATTGAATGTAGTCACATGGAAGGTGTATGATCACTGATTGAGACTGTGGGTAAGTAAAGGCTTGAGGTGCTACTTGCCATCAGGTAAAATCACGTGACGGTAAAAGCTCTATACCCTACCAGGCCGTCTTACCGTCATAACGCCCCTGCTTAACTGCAAGGAATACTCGTAGTGGTTGCCATTTTCCCCAGACCCCCTGCCATAGTAATACCATTTCGGGAAATTGAAATCAGATGTAATGGACCGGGGCATGAGAAGCACCGCCTGGAGGAATGATTCCAGGTCAGGCACGTCATATATATTGACCTCGAATCCCCACTGGTCCATTTGATCGAAAAAATGTCGCATGTCCGGAGTCAGCCAGCTGATTGAAAAGCGATTGATGCCCCAGTCTGTAAACATGGTAAGTATCTCTTTAGCCTTCCTTGGAGCGCTAAGAATCAAAGGGGCCAGGAAACTGACCGGGCATTGCAACACGGCTGACGGGTGCGCGGAGGCCAGTCGCCGGAAGCCCCTTTCCTGGAGTCGCTCCACCTTGGCGTTGAACCACAAACAAGATTCGTCAAGGCCGTAAGCGTCAACCATGTCCAGGACTCTATCCACGAGCGTCCTGTCTCCCTTCAAATCAAGCTTAACTCCCTTCCCGGTTTTATGTAAACGAGACAAAAGATAGTCAAGGGTAAGCCTGTCTTCGTCTTCATGTTGGGGCGTATTTTCTAAAGAGTCATGACGGAGAATCAGATCATTGCTCACAGGGTCCGTACGTATGTCGAACTCTGCCCAGTGTATGTCTGATGCCAGAAATTGACGTAGATTGGCTTTATCATTTACGCCGTGCCATACAAATTGAATACGTTCCGGCAACGCCTTTTCGGGGATCAGCTCAGTCAGGTCGTATACTTTACCTCTTACAGTGCGGCGCGGCATTTTAGTGCGTTTTGACTCAAAAATAGTATCGGCATGGAGCAGGAGGATTTCTTGCTGCGGGTCGATCTTTGAGACGGCCCTTAAGTTATCAGGTTCGTTGTCCACCATTGCGAAGATGCGATAGCCTTCCTTCTGAAAATGCAGCACTCCCCCGACCTTGGCATTTTCAACCTCCTCGTTCCAGCCGGCAGGGTTCATATGCAACAACTCATCGGTGAAGCTGACCCTGTAGTCTTTGCCCAATTTGTTAAGGGAGTGCAGGGTATCGGCCCGGAGTGCTTCAGGTCGTCCGGTGTTCAAACCAACGTATGTGCCGGGCTGTATCTGGAACCACCGGATCACTTCGAGAACCCCGCGAAATGCGCGGTGGGATTCAATGATAGCAGCAGAAGTCCAGCGGTGTTTCAGATACCAGGATAGGACCTCTTCCTGTTCCTCCGGCCGGAGTGGCAACTGGGCCAAAAGACGATCTACGGTATTCTCGTGGACGGTAATATCCGAAATTCCAAGGTTTCGGAAGAAACCGTTCCCACGACTTCTATCATAGGCCTGCAGGACGTAAAGAATCATACTCCGCATGTCGAGGATGGTCCCGTCTATATCAAATAGAATCATCAACCTGTCCTGCGGATAACTACCTCGGGTTTTTTCATAATATGAGGCAAGTTCTGCCATCCAATTTTTCATCGCCATCATCTTTAGTATGTTATTAACCGAGGAGGGCAAGGCCAACCACTGCTACAAATTATGGGTCTTGATCATCGTTTGGGCCACTAAATCGTCAGGTATCTATTCAAAATCCCCCTTTGGGAAGGGAATATTAAGGGGGATTTTTTGATTAATGGCCCAAACGATGATCAAAAGTAAATTATGAATGCCATTTGTTAAGACATTGTTACATTATCGTAAGATTTTGGTGAATTTTGAGATCGCTCCAGCCGCTTGGAGAGACATCCGGTCGCATTCCTGTGAGGTAATAGAAATCTAACATAAGCTTAATGAAGCTGTAACACTGGTGTGGTTTAAAGAAATTGATTCAGAGAATTGGATCAACTCTTTTTTCTGAGAGGCCGAAGCCGGTTTGATCAAGCATGTGATAAGGCGAAAGGGAACTTTACATGTTTGC
>JAUWHV010000163.1 GCA_030605675.1 Deltaproteobacteria bacterium
GATCCTTGCCGGTGATCATATGAAGTCGGCCAGTGATCTTGGGCTTCCCCTCGTGGGAATTGGTCTTCTTTATAAACACGGGTATTTTCAACAATATCTCAATCCTGACGGATGGCAGCTTGAGACCTATCCCTCAAATGACTTCTACAATATGCCGGTAAGCCTGGTCAGGGACAAAGAAGGAGACCCTTTGACAGTCCAGGTGGAGCTTGAGGACAGAGAGGTCCACATACGGGTCTGGTCCCTTAATGTGGGCCGGGTCAAAATCTATATGCTGGACACTGATGTCCCATTAAATTCCCGTTCAGACAGACAGATCGCCTCGTATCTCTATGGCGGCAGCCTTGAAACCAGGCTCCAGCAGGAGATAGTGCTGGGCATGGGGGGGGTAAAGGTACTAATGGCCCTTGACCAGTGCCCTTCGGTTTGCCACATGAATGAAGGCCATTCCGCCTTCATGGCACTGGAACGTATCAACCAGATAATGCGCAAGGACAGTCTGCCTTATGACGTGGCACTGGAGGCCGTGCGCGCCACAAGCATATTTACCACTCATACCCCAGTCCCCGCAGGAATAGACCGCTTCCCGCCGGAAATGATCCGCCGGTACTTCACAGGATTGGCAAATGAAATGGGCATTGGCATTGATGCATTCCTGGGACTTGGAAGGATCAACCCCGGTGATCAGGCTGAAGAATTCTGCATGGCAGTACTGGCTATCAACATGGCATCTCAAACCAATGGCGTGAGCAAGCTTCACGGTGAGGTCACACAAAAGATGTGGGGTGGCATATGGCCCCAGATTCCCCGGCATGAGGTCCCTATAACCCACATTACCAACGGAATACATATACTCGGCTGGCTATCCAGTGAGATGTCCATGCTCTATGCACGATATTTAGGATCAAGATGGATCGATGAGCCCACAAATCATGCCATTTGGAAAAGGATCGAACAAATCCCTGACTTTGAGCTATGGAGAAGCAAAGAGAGACTGAGAGAGAGACTCATATCTTTTTCCAGGGAAAGACTTAGAAAGCAGCTTTACGCAAAGGGAGCCCCAGGTTACCAGATGAAGCAGGCTGACGAGGTCCTGGATCCTGAGGCCCTTACCATAGGCTTTGCCAGGCGCTTTGCAACATACAAACGTTCTGCCCTACTCTTTCGAGATCCGGACAGGCTCAGGCAGATACTAACTAACGAAGAACGTCCGGTACAGCTCATCTTCAGTGGCAAGGCCCATCCACAGGATAAGTACGGCAAGGAACTCATCCACAAGATAGTACAAATGGCCAATACCCCGGAATTTCGAAAGCACATAGTCTTTATTGAAAATTACGATATAGAAGTGGCCAGGTACCTGGTCCAGGGAGTGGACGTCTGGCTTAATACCCCCCTGCGCCCCATGGAGGCCAGCGGGACCAGCGGCATGAAGGTCCCGGCCAACGGCGGAATCAACCTGAGCATCCTTGATGGCTGGTGGTGTGAAGGCTACAAGGGCAATAATGGCTGGGCTATAGGTGCAGGTGAGGAATATGAAGATCGCGAATACCAGGATGAGGTGGAAAGCCGGCTCCTCTATGAACTATTAGAAAACACCGTAGTACCACTGTTTTATGATAGATCTGCCCATGATATCCCTCATGGATGGGTTGAGATGATGAAAAATTCCATCCAGACCCTATGTCCCTACTTCAACACAAACCGCATGGTGGAAGAGTATGCCAGCCAGTTTTATCTGCCCAACATCTCCAAATGGCACTTGTTCGCAAAGGATAGCTGGAAGGAGGCCAGGGAGTTGTCCCGCTGGAAACGGGAAATATCAGAAGTATGGCACAAGGTGAAAATACTTGATTTGCAGGTCCCGATCAACGGATCGCCAAAGGTCGGGGATCGTTTGCCGATCAAGGCCGTACTGGATCTTGGCGGGCTAGACCCTGAAGAGGTGCGGGTTGAGGCGTATATTGGTCGATTGGACGATAAAGGAGAGATCCCTGAAGGCCATCCACTACCGATGCTTTCCATAAGTGGGCAGCAAAAAGGAGGAGAATCTGTCTTTGAAGGAACACTACTCTGTCTTTCAAGCGGGCGGATAGGTTTTACTATTAGATGTTATCCTTTCCAGAAAGAACTCAGCCACAAGTTTGAGCTCGGGCTTCTGACCTGGTGGGAAGCTGAAAAATAGGTAGCCGTGAACGCCTATATAAAAGCGGAGGCTAAACGCCTCCGCTTTTTCTATTCAATTCTGATCCTGATTAATTCTAAGGCAGCTCTTTCATAATGGCTTCGGACACTTCCCCGATGGAGGATGTTCCGTCCACGGAAATAACTTTGGGACCTTCCAGACTCTTGAAAACAGCGACAGCCGCCATTGTTCCAGTCGTATCGTCATAGTAAATGTTGTGGCGCTTGTTGATGGCTTCCTCGTCCTGATCATCAGGCCTTGTTAGCAGATCACCGCCACATACCCGGCAGACAAGTTTGCCCTCTTTTTCCACAGGTTTAATAGCATCAAACGCAATATGGTTGGGATGGTTATTATCATTAACACAGAGTCGGCGACCCATGATTCGCAGTTTGGCTATATCCCGGTCCAGGACGATCTCTAAGACGTAATCCAGATCCATACCTTCGTCCTTCAAGGCCTTTGCCAGGGTTTCCGCCTGGACTTTGTTTCTGGGAAAGCCGTCCAGAAGCCAGCCGTTCTCACAATCGTCCTCCTTGAGCCGGTTGAGTATCATCGGGATTGTAATATCGTCCGGAACCAGATCACCTTTATCAATAAATTCCTTGGCCTTTAAACCAAGTTCTGTTCCTTCGCCGATATTTTTCCGGAAGATCGCACCTGACTCAATATGTGCGATATTATATTTTTGCTTGATAATTGCGCCTTGGGTTCCTTTACCACTTCCATTGGGTCCAAAAGTCAAAATGTTCATACTCCACTCCTTTTTTTTAATGTTTATTTTGCCATAATGAATCAATGATAAAATTCAACAGGACGGATGATGACTCAAAAATTGCATCCTGATGATTTGGATTCAGAAACACTGCTGCTCTTTATAACCCTTCATTACCGCCGGCCGCAAGACAAATACCAAGGAAATCAATCCAAAATAATCTTTATGGGCATAAAAAAACATACACGTAGTTCGAATTTGAGAAAAGTATTTTTTCTACGCATTTTTTCACTTCCCCGCACATTGCCCTCGAACAAAATCTTGAGTTTTGCATGCAACTCCATATATAGTATATAATATGGTTCATTGCGGATTACTGGGGTAATCCACTTGAACAGCTGTTAGCGGTTAGCTATTAGTTTAATGATTACAGGATGTTTTGCTATTACAAATTTTCACCCGTCTTGTCAGGGCGGCAGACCGATTGGTGTTATTTCTAATTAATTTAATGCCTTGATTTTTTCAAAGCTAATCGCTAATGGCTAACAGCTAATCGCTCAACTTAGGTTTCTAGGAGTACAGAAGTAATGGCTATAAAGCTCATGGAAATGAATTTTAAGACTCTACCAGGTTACTTGATGCTGTTGTATTCCGTAATAGCAATCGCCCTTGTTGTTTTTTTATGTATCCCATCAACAGCTCTGGCTAAATACCTATATGTAATACCCACCGCCGAGATCCCACTGAGAAGTGGTAAGGGTAATGAGTACAGGGTTGTTGCCGTGATTATAAACGGTAGTCGGGTGCAACTGTTGAAACAGGACGGGGACTGGGCCATGGTACGCACATCAAATAAAAAGAAAGGCTGGATGCCTAAAAGGTATCTAAGCAGCTCCCCACCCTTGAAGGACGTAGTCGCTTCATTACAGGTCGAGAGAGATCAACATAAAAAACAGACAACCAAGATTAGTGAACAACTGGCTGAAGCCTCAGAGGCCCGGAATCAGTATGAGCAGGAATTGAAAGCCTGTATTCTGGACAGAGACCAAATCAGAAAGAGCTATGATAGCCTTAAAGAAGATGCTGCAGATGTACTAAATTTCAAGAAGGCCCTTTTAGAAACAGCAGAGGAACTCCAGGAAGTAAAGCATAAATATACCATAGCTGAGCAGGAAAATGAACATCTCAGGGATAATAGCAGAATAAAGTGGTTTTTAGCCGGTGGCGGGATCCTGATAGTTGGTTGGATTATAGGTCTTATAACAACCCGTGGACGTAAGCGCAGGCCTTCACTTCTCTGAGATAAAGACATTTGGGCATCCTTCATTGACGGATGCCAGCTTGCTATGAAGGATGCCAGGCTCTTTATGAAAAAAGATTTGACTGATACCAGAATATTCAAATGCCCCAGGTGTGGAAAGCCGGTTTCTTTTGAGGAAAATCCCTATAGGCCTTTTTGCAGTAAAAAATGCAAGATGGTGGATCTCGGCGCATGGTTTAAGGAAGAATACCAGATATCAAGCCCTATGGAATTTGAAGATGAATTGAAGGATTTAGGAATTGAGGAATTGAGGAATTGAAGGTACTTTTTTGATTATAATCCCTCAATCCCTCAATTCCTCAATTCGCAATTCCTAAATTAATGGAAAGAAAAATATGGATGAGAAAATCGAAAAAGTTATCCCTTCATATGATGTTATTATCCTTGGGACAGGACCTGCCGGCCTGCAGGCTGCAATTCATGCAGCAAGGAAAAAGGCCAGGGTGCTGGTACTGGGCCGTCCGGAATCCAGCAGCCTGTACAAGGCCCATATTGAAAACTACTGCTGTGTGCCCGGAGTAAAAACAGGAGAAGAGCTCTTATTAACAGGTATGCAACAGGCAGAATATTTTGGGGCGGAACTTCTAAGAGAAGACGTTGTGGCGACTGCTGCCCTTCAGGATGAAGCATACCAGGTAACCACTGAGAGTGGAAAGACATACTCTACATATGCCCTGATAATTTCAACCGGAGTAACACGTAAAGGCCTCGGCCTTAAAGGAGAAAAGGACCTGGTCGGAAGAGGAGTCAGCTACTGTGTTGACTGTGACGCAAATTTCTATAGGGATGCTGTGGTGGCAGTAGTGGGAGACGGGAGCGCTGCTGCCCATGGCGCAGTCACTCTGAGTAAAATAGCTAAAGAGGTAACGCTCATAATAACTAAAGATCTGAAGGTAAACCCCGCGCTCAAGGCAGAGCTGGAAAAAGGCAATGTGATAATGGCTGCCGGGTCCAAAGTAAAGGAGATCAAGGGCACCGACAAGCTTGATGCCGTTATACTCAGCGACGGCACAGAACTTTCCCTTGACGGACTATTTATTGAAAAAGGCGCCAAAGGAGCCATGCAGCTCGCGGCTTTGCTGGGAGTAAGCCTGGATCCGGAAAAATTCACTTATATTGTCACTGACAGAAAACAGGCCACCAACATACCCGGGGTCTATGCAGCAGGAGACATATGCGGTCCTCCCTTTCAGATGGCAAAGGCCGTGGGAGAAGGTTGTGTCGCCGGTCTTTCCGCAGGCGGCTTTGCACTCAAAAGGAGACGGAAGGAGACTCAGGCCGAATGATATTAAAAGTCTATACAGTTGGTCCTCTGGATGTTCAGGCCTATATAATAGGATGCCCTGATACAAGTGAGGCCATGATCATTGATCCTGCAGGGAGTGAAGAAAAACTGGCAAAAGAAATCACTGATTCCGGCCTCACCCTGCGCTACATAGTCAACACCCATGGTCACCCGGACCACACCTGTGGAAATCAGAGGATGAAGGCCCTTACCGGAGCACCTGTGTTGATGCACAAAGCCGACGACATCATGTTCAGAAACCCTGAGACAGCCGAAATGTTCAGGGCGTGGGGCTTTGAGCCGGCTCCTCCGGCAGACGAATATATTGCCCATGGAGATGTGATAAAGATTGGCAATCTCAGGTTTGATGTAATCCACACTCCCGGCCACTCTCCTGGATCAGTATGTCTTTACGGGCACGGCTATATAATTACCGGAGATACCCTGTTTGTCGGTGCTGTGGGACGGACGGATCTGCCGGGAGGCTCATTTGAAACCTTGATCAAATCCCTCAAGACCCACATTTTCCCCCTTCCTGATCCCACCATAGTACTTCCCGGGCACGATTACGGAGACAGTCCCACATCCACTATTGGACAAGAGAAAAAGACCAACCCATACCTTAAAGAATGAATGGTTAAGAGTTAGGAATGAAGATGGAGAAATGAGGATTAGAATTCCTGATTTTAAATTCCAAATTCCTAATTGCTTCTCTGGTCTTCCTATCTGCAGTGTGTGGGATGATCTGGTCTCTGCTTTAACGGAGAACCAGGTCATAATTGTCAGCGGGGAGACAGGTTGCGGGAAGACCACTCAATTGCCAAAAATATGCCTCGCTGCAGGAAGGGGTACGCATAGGAAGATTGCCTGCACACAACCGAGAAGGGTGGCGGCTATTACGGTGGCTGCCAGAGTTGCCGAAGAACTGGGGCCTCAAGGACCCGGACTCGTAGGTTACAAAATACGCTTTAGAGACAGTACCGGACCTGAAACCAGGATCAAATTTGTAACAGATGGCATGCTCCTGGCTGAAGTGCAGCAAGATCCAAAACTCAGGGCGTATGATACCATAATTGTAGATGAGGCCCATGAGAGAAGCCTGAACATAGACTTCCTTCTGGGGATACTCAGAAGACTCCTGCCGGTCAGGCCTGAACTAAAGGTCATTATCACATCCGCCACAATGGACACTGCACATTTCTGCCAGGCATTCGGCAAGGTCCCGGTAATAGAAATTGCAGGTCGCGGCTATCCCGTGGAGATACAGTACAAACCTATAGAACAAGATGAGGAATCTGAATTAACCACTGTTGAAAAGGTTATTTTTGCAACAGAGGAGATTAGGAGGAAGGATCCCTTTGGTGACATACTTGTCTTTCTTCCCACGGAAAGAGAGATACTGGAAACTGTCAAGATCCTGAAGGCCGGGTGTGAAGATGAGGCCTTGGTACTTCCCATGTATGGCAGACTGGCCGCTTCTGACCAGAAACGCATATTCAAGCCGGCCCATGTTCAGAAAATCGTAGTAGCTACGAACGTAGCCGAGACCTCCATTACAGTCCCTGGAATCATGTATGTCGTGGATTCGGGTCTGGCTCGAATCGCTCGCTATAACGTCAGGTCCCGCACAAAGGCACTTCCAATCGTTCCCATATCAAGGGGCAGTGCGGACCAAAGGGCAGGACGTGCAGGGAGAGTCCATGCCGGGGTCTGTGTTCGGCTTTACAGCGAAGAGGACTACGAGGATCGGCCCGAATACACTCTGCCTGAAATCCGCAGATCAAATCTGGCCGAGGTCATACTGCGTCTTTATGCAATGAAACTTGGGCCTGTTGATAAATTTCCTTTTGTGGATGCCCCATCTTCCCAGGCCATAAAAGAAGGATTTACCACACTGAGAGAGTTGAGGGCCCTAAATGCAGCAGGCAGGCTGACCAGGACAGGGCGAATTATGGCCAGGCTGCCTCTTGATCCCAGAATTTCAAGGATGATCATTGAGGCCCGGCATGAGAATGCACTGAAAGAGGTTGTCATAATTGCGTCGGCCATGAGTATCCAGGATCCCAGAGAACGCCCGGCAGATAAAGAAAACCAGGCAGACCAGGCCCACAACTCCTTTAAGGACCCTTCTTCTGATTTATTGACCTTTATCAAGATGTGGAATGCCTATCACAGAGAGCTGAAAGCCGGGCGTAGCAGGAATCAGATACGAAAATACTGCAGAGAGAACTTCCTCTCCTACAACAGGATGCAGGAATGGAAAGACATCCATGATCAAATAATGGATATCCTCCAAGAGGCGGAAGAATTCCCCCAAATCACCAAAGTCCCTCTCAATCACCAAATCACCAAATCACCAAATCAACAAATCAACAGGTCCATTCATTGTTCTGTTCTCTCGGGCTTTTTGGGACAGATTGCCCTTAAGCAGGAGGGGTCCCGTTACCTCGCAGCCCGTGGCAGAGAGGTCTTCCTTTTTCCGGGTTCCTCACTTTACAAAAAAGGCCCTAAGTGGATAGTGGCAACAGAGCTTATACGGACATCCAGGCTTTTTGCCAGGACAGTGGCTGCCATTGAGCCCGAATGGATAGAAAAGCTGGCAGGTGATCTTTGTATACACAGCTATTCGGATCCACATTGGGAAAAACGCCGTGGAGAGGTAATGGCATGGGAGAGGGTCACGCTTTTTGGTCTCCCAATAGTTGAAAGAAGAAAGGTCAGATACGGAAAAATTGATCCGGATAAATCCAGGGAGATCTTTATACGGCAGGCACTGATTCCGGGTGAGTTTAAAAACAAATACCCCTTTCTTGTCCATAATATGGAGCTGATCTCAGAGGTTCAGGACCTGGAGGACAGGACCAGGCGGCGGGACATCATGGTGGACGAGGAAATCCTCTATTCCTTTTATGACCAAGGGTTGAGTGAGATAGAAAAAATACTGTTCAAAGACAAATCCTACAAGGGGAAGAAAAGCCCGGGGTCTGAAGTGATATGTAATGAACGTTCTCTTGCCAGGGCACTGCGTATTTCCAACAATGACGTTCCTGCTCTATGCCTTACAAAAGAAGATCTACTCAGATCAAGCCCCGATGCCGGCGTGCTTATCCAGTTTCCAGGACACATAGAGGTCTCAGGACACAGACTCTCTCTAAGTTACCGCTTTTGCCCAGGTGATGAGGCGGATGGAGTTACTGTAAAGATCCCCCAGGGCATACTTGCCTCTTTATCACCTGAGCCCTTTGAGTGGTTGGTTCAAGGCCTTCTCCAGGAAAAGATCACCTATCTCCTGAAAACGTTACCCAAGCAGATTCGCAAACTCCTGGTACCAATACCCATGGTCGCTGAAAATATAGGCAAAAAACTCAAAAAATCAGAGAAGGGCCTGCTTCGCTCATTACAGGAAGAACTTTTCAAGCAATATGGCATACATATAGAAAGGAAAATGTGGCCGGGACCTGAGGACAGCCCCCATCACCTCTTGATGAGATTCGAGGTAATAGACCGGAATGGAAAAGTCCTTGATTCAGGGCATGACCTCAACCGCATACAGGAGAGCTGGAAAAAGTCCCCTTCCACTTTTGATCAAAATGATCCCGAATGGTTAAAGACCAAGGCCAGGTGGGAAGTATCCGGGCTCAACCTGGGGAATCTTCCGGATATCCCTAGTTCGGTCATGAGTTCTTCAGGAGACCGGGAGAATCCCATAAAGGCCTTCCCAGGACTTTTTTTAGAAGATGACCGCGTGTGTATAAGACTTTTTCTCAATCAGGATGAAGCCCTTTCAAAAACCCAACAGGGGGCAAGGCGACTTCTCGCTGATTACCTGGGCAAAGAGCTTGGATATCTCAAGAAAAACTGTGTCCCCAGCGATCTGCCGCCAGAGGCCTGCATTGCCTTTGGAGGCACACAGAAACTGCGTCAATCCGTATATGCCTTTCTCTACAAAGAACTGTTAGGAAACTGGAAGCAAATTCCGAGCAAATCCGATCTTCTTAATAAAGCCGGGGAATTGGAGGGGAAAATTTTTCAGCAAGCCGGCTCGATCATACAGTTACTGAAAGAAGTATTTGAGGCCCACATCACAGCGAAGCGAGAAATAAGGCGCCTTCAAAATACTATAACAAACAGAAAGAGCCGCTCCCAGGTCCATAAAGACCTTGAAGCAGAGCTAATAAGACTCACTCCGCCGCACTTTCCTGCAAATGCAAGCCTGGACCAGCTTTCCGACCTGCCACGATACCTGAATGCCTTGGCTGTCAGGGCCCGGAGAGCATATGTTGATCCCCTAAAAGACAGGACAAAGGCATCCGGATTAGAGCCGTTCCTGCTGCACCTCAACGAGGCCAGGACCTCTTTTGAGGCGAAGAAAGAAACAGAGCTTGAAGAAGAGATCAGGCATTTCGAAACGCTCATTGATGAATACAGGGTATCTATATTTGCCCCTGAGCTTGGCACTGCAATATCGATTTCCCCAAAGCGTCTTTCTGGGGCATGGGAGAGGCTAAGGGCTCTTTTGTGATAATTCTTTCCTTTTTTCGTGTGTTGCACAATCTGAAGTGTAACCTCACAGGTCGAAATTTTTTGACATATATAGGGTTACATCTTATTTTAAAACATGATCTACATTTTTGTAGAAAAATATTTGGTTATATAAATTATAGAGGAATGAGATAGAAAAATGAAACAGGCAAGACAGAAACAACCCCAAATATCGGCACACGTGAGTGAAGGGACGAAGGCGAAACTGGATCGTCTTTCTCATGCACGAGGATTGCGAAAGGCATTTGTCTTAGAACAGGCCCTTTTATACCACTTTCGAGCCCTTGAAGAATTGCCGGAAGAGGCATTTCTTCCTCCGCGGTTGGTGTTATCCCGGAACTCCTTTGAGAAAATCATTGAATTTGTTAACAATCCTCCTTATCCCACAGAAGCAATGCAGGAATTGATGGATGGAATATCAGATAAGACCGTTGCAGAAGAGTGACAACCGAAAAGAGTTCGAAAGTGGACAAGCGGATTTAGATCATTTTTTCAGGCGCTACGCCGGACAAAACCAGTTCAGGCACCATATTGGAGTTACTTATATCGCCACGGATGAAGATACAATATTTGGATATATGACGGTTGCTATGGGGACTTTAGAGGTCGAAGGATTACCAGAAAAAAAGAGCCTACCTGAGCATTATCCCTTGCCAATTTTGCGATTAGGTCGGTTGGCAGTGGATAACCGTTATCAAGGCCAAGGAATCGGAAAGCGGTTACTCCGTCATGCATTTAAATTAGCACTTCAACAAAGAGATACTGTAGGATGCGTGGGAGTCGTTATTGATGCCAAAACAGAAGCTATTGAATTTTACCAAAAGTTCGGCTTCCGACTGATAGATGAACTTATGGAAGGGGAAGCTCGTGGGAATCCAATACCTAAGCCCTTGTTTCTACCTATCAAATCAATTGTAGAAATTTAGGGGGACGGGTTTGATGGTTCTGGCTTAATAACTTCAGAAATTACACAGATGTCTAACAAAAAATTCATATTTCAATGTCTCGGGGCAAATCTTTATTACGAGTAATTTCCAGATTGACTCCGGCAAGCGGGGATTTTCTGAGAAAGCTCACCACGTCTGTGTCCTTTCAACCAAATTGCTGAATTTGTTTTTAGCTTCTTGTAACTGCCAAACGCCCTTTTCCATTTTTTCACCCACAATCAAATTATGTCCAGTCTGTCTAAATTATAAAAAGAAACGATTTCCCGGATAGCGCGTATTTTTGCCTTGGCAAAGGATGTCTTGGAGAATGAACAAAGGGCAATGACGTGGTTGCGACAACAGCAGGTCGGACTGGGTGGCCGGACCCCGCTTGAGTTGATGCATACAGAGGCAGGTGCACGAGA
>JAUWHV010000031.1 GCA_030605675.1 Deltaproteobacteria bacterium
AGATTTCCGCAATGTCCTTGATAAATTCAGAGTCTCTGATGTAATAGTCTGTGGCACGGCTGCCCTGAGAAACGCTGCAAATGCCGGAGAGTTCTTGGACCTGGCAGAGGCAGAAGGATTTATTATAAAGATATTATCAGGAGACGAGGAAGCCTTCATGTCGGTCATAGGAGTGCGCACTTCATTACCTGACATAAGCGATCCCTTTCTGGTTGTGGATGTTGGTGGAGGAAGTAGTGAAGTTGTATTGGCTGCGAACAGCAACATATTATTTAATTGGAGCTTTAATATTGGGGCTGTGAATCTCACAGAGGAGTTTATCAGGACAGATCCACCGCTTCCCGAAGAGCTTGAAAAACTCGGATTTCATATCAGGCAAAAGCTATCGGACTTATCTGCTAAACTTCCCCAATCCCCCAAAGCTGTAGTAGGAGTTGGTGGAACTGCTACTACATTGGCGGCCATGGCACTGGGCATGGAAAAGTATGACCCTCGACGGATAAGAGGATATGCCCTCGGGTCTCAAGAGCTTGATAAATTATGGAACTTTCTAACAGGCATGAAAATTCATGCGAGAAGGAGTATATCCGGGCTTGAATCCAAACGAGCAGATATTATTTTAGCAGGAATAGCAATATTTCGAGAAATATTACATATAATTGAATTCAAAGAGTTGACTGTTAGCGATGGGGGTCTTTTACTCGGCCTTTTAACAAGTTTAATTGATAAGGAGTCTGATAACCATGCTGAACCACACAATACCAGGGGCCTATACATTTGATGATCTGCTATTGCTACCGGCTTTTTCCAGCGTTCTGCCGACAGAGGTAGATATTTCCACTCAGCTCACACCTGAAATCCGTCTTAATATTCCCATAATTAGCGCAGCCATGGATACGGTCACTGAGGCCCAAGCTGCTATTAGCATGGCCAGAGAGGGCGGTATCGGCATTATTCATAAGAATATGCCTGTTGAGGCCCAGGCAAAGGAGATTGAGAGGGTCAAAAAGTCTGAAAGCGGCATGATCGTGGACCCGGTGACAGTCTCCCCGGATCAGCGTATCTGGGATGTACAACAGATAATGCGTGAATACAGAATATCAGGTGTGCCGGTATTGGAAGGAGAAAAACTGAAGGGTATTGTCACAAACCGGGATCTGCGATTCGAAACAAATTGGGATCTCAAAGTCCGCGAGGTAATGACAAGTGAAAACCTGGTTACAGCCCCTGTCGGGATCACTCTTGAAGAATCAAAGGCCATCTTACACAAACACCGTATTGAAAAACTCCTGGTAGTGGACGACAAGGGAAATCTCAAGGGCCTAATCACGATCAAGGACATAGAAAAGATCAAGAAATATCCCATGGCCTGCAAGGATGACCTTGGTCGCCTGAGAGTCGGGGCTTCAGTGGGTGTGGGTGAAAACTGTCTGGCACATGTGGAGGCCTTAATTAAGGCCGGTGCGGATGTGGTAGTTATAGACTCGGCCCACGGACACTCTAAAAACGTGATCAGTGCGGTATCTGAAATCAAAAAGACCTTTCACAATGTCCAAATAATTGCAGGAAATATTGCCACCGCAGAGGCTGCTGAGGCCCTGTTTAAGGCCGGTTCTGATGCCGTAAAGGTCGGGGTGGGACCGGGCTCCATCTGCACTACCCGGGTTATTGCAGGTATAGGCGTACCACAACTGACTGCTGTCCACAACTGTGCTTTGGTGGCACAAAAAAATGGGAAAACCGTCATAGCTGACGGAGGTATCAAATTTTCCGGTGACTTGACAAAGGCCATAGGGGCCGGTGCCCATTGCATCATGATAGGAAGTCTGCTCGCCGGCACGGATGAAAGTCCGGGAGAGTTGGAGCTTTACCAGGGCCGGCAATACAAGGTATATCGCGGTATGGGCTCGCTGGGGGCCATGAAAAATGGCAGCAAGGACCGATATTTCCAGGAAAGTGTCAGGACAGAAGCAAAGCTGGTTCCGGAGGGAATTGAAGGCAGAGTGCCATATAGAGGTCCGATTTCCGACACTATTTACCAGCTCGTCGGAGGGTTGAAGGCCGGTATGGGGTATATTGGCTGCAAAACCATAGAGGAACTCAGGCAAAATGCCCGCTTTGTGCGCATAACTCCTGCAGGTCTAAAAGAAAGCCACGTCCATGACGTTATAATAACCAAAGAGTCACCAAACTATTGGATTGAACACTAACAAGTGTCTGAACGAAAAGGCTGTTCAGACACAATTTTGAATTGTGAATGTTGAATGCTGAATTGTGGAAGAAAATTTAAAAAACATATACCTTAATTCAAAATTCAACATTCAGCATTCAACATTTATTGTGCGCTGCGGAATCATGCCTTAAACCTCTTGTCCCCGCACCTCCTTATCCGGGGCTATATGGAACTTTCTCCACTTCCACATAAAGCGACCCTTAAGATGACCGGGAACCATCGATCCCATTACTTGTGCCACTTGGCTTAAAACCGGATAAAGACATGATTCCCTGAGCAGCGGACTATTGGATGGCAAAAAAATGGTCAGCATAAACACAATGGCCCCTGCCAAAACCAGTCCTTTGGCAAGGCCCACAGCAGCCCCCAGAAGCCTGTCAATCCAACCTAATCTGAGGACCTTGAACATCTTTTGAACCATGATGCCGACAATAAAAATAACAAGATATACCAAAAAAAATATTAATAGAAATGAAACAAAAGAGCGCCACATCTCATCCTGTATCCACGGTGACAGCCTGAATGATATGGATGGAAAACGGTGGATAGCCACCCAAAACCCCAGTATTACCCCAAGAAGGGAAGCTAATGACCTGCTAAAACCTGTCCAAAGGCTGCGGCAAACGAAAACAACAAGCATTCCCCCCAGGAGAACATCGAGCCAGTTAAAATGTAAGGAATTAAAATGTAAATCCATGATTCACCTTTAGCCTATAATCTCCTCGGCAATACGGGTTGCTTCATTCATGCTATCTTCAAGATTTCTTCGGAATTCCTCTATCTGTATTCCCCTTGCGTCCGGCGGTACTGAAATCGGACGTCCGTATACCATGACCACTTTGCTCCCGGGAAATGGAAGGATTGTACGATCCCAACTGTTAAATCTAAAGGCCGGCCTGGCAGCAAGACCAGTCGGCACCACAGGAACCCCTGTCTCCCTGGCCAGAACGACTGCGCCTTTCTGGGCTATTCTTGCCGGCCCTTTTGAGCCATCGGCCACTATGCCGGCATTACACCCCTGCTGCCGCATTATTCCGGCCATCTCCTTGATAGCTGGAAGCCCTCCTTTATGTCTGGAGCCACGTACTGGGATCTGCCCCCAACTATTTAAGGACCTTGCTACCCATTCCCCGTCGGAACTGCCACTCACCATAATGACTCCAGGGTGACGTTTGAAACAAAAAAGAGTATATATCAAGCTTGCATGCCACAGGGCTATTATGGCAGGGTGACCAGGCTCAAGCAGAGGCCTTATAGCATCCTTTTCAACAGCAGTGAACCTGCAAGAGGCCAGCCATAATTCAACAAGGCGAAGCAATAGTGCATGCACCCCTGACCAAGGCTTATTAACTATGGTTGTCGAAGAATCTGTTATGGACTCTCGCACTTTCATGAGGCATGAGGTAACATGTAGTGACATGTTGATCAAGCTTGAGAAAAGATATGACTGAGAAATTGGATTTTGAAAAAGCCCTTAAAGAACTGGAAAGGCTCGTAAAACAACTGGAAGAAAACGATCTCCCGCTGGAGGAGGCGCTGAAAACCTTTGAACATGGGATAAATCTCTCCAGATACTGCACCAAGTGCTTAGATGATGCAGAAAAGCGAATACAGCAGCTTTCACGGGACGAAAACAATGAACCCATGTTAAAGGCCTGGGAAGGAGATAGTGAAAACGTTTGACCTTAGCACATATCTGAAAAAACAACAGGACCTGATTAACTCCGCCCTGGACAAATGGCTTCCCAAGCCACATGGCCCTTCAGGTCCGGTGGTTGAGGCCATGAGATACAGTCTGATGTCCGGTGGGAAGAGGGTAAGGCCGATTTTGCTTCTGGCCGGGGCCCAAGCTGTTGGCAGCGACCAGAAGGCGCTTCTTCCTGGGGCCTGCGCCCTTGAATGCATCCACACTTATTCCTTAATTCACGATGATCTTCCTGCAATGGACGATGATGATTTGAGGAGGGGAAGGCCCACCTGCCACAAGGTCTATGGTGAGGCCGTTGCCATTCTTGCAGGTGATGGCCTTCTCACCTATGCCTTTGAACTCATTTGTAAGCCGGAGCTGACACAAAATATATCTCCCCGCTTACTCGGTGAAGCAATTTTTCTTCTTGCGAGGGCTGCGGGTGTCTCCGGAATGGTAGGAGGCCAAACCGCGGATATATTAATGGAGGGACGACCGGTGGATGCGGAAACCCTTTCATTCATACACAGCCACAAAACAGGAGCACTGATACAGACATCTGTGGAGATAGGGGCTTTACTGGGTAGGGGAAACGATGAGGAGCTATACCACTTGAAAAGGTATGGCGATTTTCTGGGACTAGCCTTTCAGATTAAAGACGATCTTCTGGATGTGGAAGGAGACCGGGAAATTCTCGGAAAGCCGGTAGGTTCGGATGATCGCAATCTAAAGGCCACGTATCCTGCCCTTTTTGGACTTAAGGAGACCAGAAGAAGGGCTCAAGAACTTCTTAAACAAGCCCTCTCCGAATTGGAACTCTTTGATGATAGCGCCGAGCCTTTACGGGCAATAGCCCGATATGTAGTAGAAAGAGACAGATAGTGTCTGAACGGAAAGGCCGTTCAGATACAATTTTGAATTCTGAATTTTGAATTCTGAATTAAAAAAGGAAATAATCTTAATGTGCTAATTGTTCCTGACCTAAATTGAGAAAACAAAATTTGGGATTTCCGTTCAGGCACTAAATAACAAGGAGCATAGATTCGATGTCAGGTCTACTTAAATCTGTAACGGGTCCCCAGGACATAAAAAACCTCAAGCCCAAGGAACTTATCCAGCTTGCTTCTGAAATCCGCCGCAAGATCGTAGAAACCGTAGCTGGAACCGGGGGACATCTGGCCCCCAGCCTTGGCGTGGTAGAATTGACTATAGCCCTGCACTATGTCTTCGATGCCCCGAAAGACCGAATAATCTGGGATGTAGGTCATCAGGCCTATGCGCACAAACTGCTTACCGGAAGAGTGGATAATTTCCATACATTACGTCAAGATAATGGAATAAGCGGCTTTCCCAAGCGCAGTGAAAGCCCTTACGACGCCCTTGATACCGGCCACAGCAGCACGTCTATTTCAGCTGCCCTTGGCATGGCAACAGCCTTGAACCTGAAGGATAAAAACGCCAAGGTAGTGGCAGTAATTGGAGACGGCTCCATGGGTGCCGGCCTTGCCTTTGAGGCACTGAACAATGCCGGCCACCTGAGAAAAGACCTTATCGTCATATTAAACGACAACGAGATGTCCATCTCCCCAAACGTCGGGGCACTGTCATCTTTTCTGAGCAGAAAGCTGACAAGCCGCCCGGCAGCCCGACTTAAGAAGGAACTTGAATCCTTTCTCAAGCGCTCGGGCCTTGGTGAAAACATATGGGCAGTGCTGAAGCGTAGTGAGGATTCCTTAAAGGCGCTACTAACTCCCGGAATGCTCTTTGAGTCTTTGCAGTTTGAGTACTTAGGTCCGTTGCCGGGCCACCACCTGGAATCCCTGATTGAAACACTTAAGAACGTGCGCACTATACCCGGACCAGTGCTGGTCCATGTGCTTACCAAAAAAGGTAAGGGTTATCCTCCAGCAGAACGTCGTCCTGACCTCTTCCATGGCGTTGGCCCCTTTGAGATCTCAACCGGAAGGCCAAAGCCCTCATCAGGGCCCAAACCGCCTTCCTATACAGACATATTCAGCCAGACACTAGTGCGCCTTGCCAAGGAAGACCCAAGGATCGTGGCAATTACCGCTGCCATGCCTGCCGGCACCGGACTCAGCGCCTTTGAGAAAGAAATTCCGGATAGATTCTTTGATGTGGGAATTGCAGAACAGCATGCCGTGACCTTTGCAGCAGGCCTGGCACTGGAAGGGCTTCGACCAGTGGTGGCAATCTACTCCACCTTCCTCCAAAGGGCCTATGATCAGATCATCCATGATGTCTGTCTGACCAATCAGCCTGTGGTTTTCGCAATTGACAGGGGAGGACTCGTGGGCGAAGACGGACCTACCCATCACGGCGCCTTTGATCTCTCCTTTCTGAGGGCCGTTCCAAACCTCGTTGTAATGGCCCCCAAGGACGAAAATGAACTCCAGCACATGCTCTACACTGCATTGAAACACGATGGACCTGTAGCTATTCGTTATCCAAGGGGATCGGGAGTAGGTGTAAGCCTTGATTGGCAATTCAGAGAGATCCCCATCGGCAAAGGAGAGATTGAACTGGAAGGACCTGATGTGGGGATCATTGCCATAGGGCACCACGTTCAGACTGCAAGGATTGCTGCAAAAGAGCTGGCTCAGTATGGAATAAAGGCTTCAGTGGTAAATGCCCGCTTTGCCAAACCACTTGACCAGGAACTGATAACACAAGTGGCCCGCAGGACAGGGCATATACTTACAATTGAAGAAAATTCCTTGCCGGGCGGATTCGGATCAGCAGTTCTGGAATGTCTTTCTGACAATGGCATAGACTCTGTCAAGGTTTGTCGTGTTGGACTCCCTGATAGGTTTGTGAAGCATGGAAGCCCAAAAACCCTGATAAAGCATGTGGGTCTTGATGTCCCATCAGTAGTTGAGGCTGTGCGATCCATGATAAAATCTAAGGAGAAAAAATCTATCGGCCCGGCAACAATACATACATTGCCTGTCTGAGCCACACCACAATTTGGTTTTCCATCACCGCCTATGTCAAATATTTGACACTATAGGTTTCCTCAGCTCCATCCTTCGCCTAACCGGCATCCTTCATTTTGTAGCTTACACTTTTTCAACATAGGCGGATGCCAGCCATTAGCTGTTAGCCGTTAGCTATTAGGTAAAAATTCCACCTATGCGGTTAGCTTTTAGCCATTAGCAGTTAGCTTATGGCTAAAAGCTAACCGCACAGATCCAACCTTTTCAAGGCACAAATATTGCTTTGTAAAAAATAGTGCTTATTGTTTAATAAGACAATTTGTAATTAAGGAGATTAAAATGAGATGTTTGAAGACCCCAAATAGGCAAACTCAGCCTGCTATATGTAAAAATTGCAGGCGCAAATGTGAACTAGCCGGAAAACGGCGTGGCTACGGAAAGACTAGGTCCTAGATATTGCTGCATACAGGATTCAGAACTCTTCATTATCAAATTCCTCACCCACTGAATAATCTGTTATGTCCTCCTGCCATCTGCGCCGCTCCTTCCAGTAACCAAATACCAGGGCCAGTGCAGCACCGGCAGTCAGTCCTGCAAAGCCTGCAAAAATCCAATTGGGATAATATAAATTATGTTCGCGATCGTTATTCGGTTCAAGCTCTCTGCCACAATACCGGCATACAAGGGCATCTTTTTTAACTCTTTCTTTGCAGTGGGGACATGTTTTACCTAACATGGAGATCTCCTTAGCATCTAAAGTGATCGGTTCAAGGTTCAGGGTTCAAAGGTTGTAAGCGCAATGCCAGTTTTTTTGCCTCTGCCTCAGATGGACGGACATAAATTGGTTTTAATGTCTTAAAATCATCAGGCCTTCTGTCTTTTTGCCACCTGAGCTCTGCCAGGATACCCACAGATGCAGCCCTCACATGGGCCATGTGGGCTGGAACTATAACTGCCCGATCACTCAATCCACGTACAAACACATCCTGATATAACAAAAGGCCGCCTCCGAGCAATAACACCCTTTGTCCATAAGGCACGAAAGCCGCCAACTCCTCCGGGAAAATGGCCTGATATGGACTTATCTTCTCTAACTCGCCGGAGCTTCCAATCTGGTAGAGGGCTGTATAAACCTGAGACTTCCTGGCGTCCAGTACCGGGCATACAAAATCCCCCTTGCATGCGATAACATGACTCGCCAGGGCATCAAGGGTCGGAACACCAATCAGTGGTAGTCCTAAAGCAAAAGCCAGACCCTTTGCAGTAGCAAGGCCTATTCGAAGCCCGGTAAAGCTACCCGGACCCAGGCTTACAGCAAGAAGACCAAGGTCAGACCAGTCAGCCCCCAGCCTCTGCATCAACCATTTAATAATGACCATCAATCTTCGGGATTGGGTCTCCTTGCCGGCAAGACCCACTTCCGCCACGGGCCGGCCGTCGCGTATCAACGCCACTCCTCCCACGTAGTCAGATGTCTCGATAGACAAGGTAAGCACAGATCGGCATCCTTCATTCTGTAGTTTACACTTTTTCAACATAGACGGATGCCAGCCATTAGCTGTTAGCCATTAGCTATTAGGTAAAAACTTTGTACAAAAACGGGTTGTTAAGCTAAAAGCTAACGGATAATCGCATAATTCCTCAATTTTCAATTTTCAATTCCCAATCCTTCACCCTGAAGGAATGAATCCCAAAAGTCGAGCGATGTCATTGTAAAAAATCACCACCATCAGGGCCAGAAGAATAAAAATCCCGACCTGCTGGGCCATTGCTTTTTGCCGCATGGTAAGGGGACGCCTCGTGATGCCCTCTATTGCCAGAAAGGCCAGATGCCCACCGTCCAGGACAGGTATGGGGAGCAAATTCAGGAACCCTATGTTTACGCTGAGAAGGGCCATAAAGTAGAAAAGATTGAGCATGCCCAGTTCGGCCTGTTGTCCGGCCATCTGGGCAATCATTATAGGTCCGCCCAGGGTGGAAAGAGGAATTACACGCTCAAATAGTTTCACAATAACCTGTCCCGTGAGAACTACGAGTTCCCAGGTACGGGAAAATGCCTGCCCAATCGCAGTTAATGGATTTAATTTCTCAATCTCAAAGTCACCTGCTGCTGAAACCCCGATCATGGGCACCTTAACTTCTTCACCGAATATGTTTTTAAGCTCATAAATCTTTGGAATAATATCAACCGATACAATAGTCCGGCCCCGTTGTAATGTCAGGACAATAGTACTCCCGTCATTGGCCTTGATCGCCCCAGACACCTCTTCCCATCTATGTACTTCACGCCCGTCTATAGCAACTATTCGATCTCCCGCCATTACTCCTGCCTTCTCGGCAGGAGAACCGGTTTGGACTTCTCCGATACTTGTTAAAATAATAGGGTTTCCATAAACCAGAAATATCACGAAAAAAATAAGCCAGGCGAAAATAAAATTAAAAACAGGTCCTGCAGCTACCACGAAGGCCCTCTGCCAGGCCGGTTTGTGTGAAAAAGACCATTGCCTTTCCTCCAGAGGTATTTCCTCATCCGGTTGCTCACCAAGCATCTTTACAAACCCGCCAATAGGAAACGCTGAAATGCAGTAATCCGTTGCTCCGCGCACCACACCACAGACCCTGGGCCCTATACCCACGGAAAACTTCAAGACCCTGATGCCGAATCCCCTGGCTACAATGAAGTGTCCAAACTCATGGACCAGTATTATGCCGGTAAGTACCAGTAAAAAAGACCAGACAGTGGTCATTTCGATTTCTCCACTATAATCCCTTCGGCTCTCAGCCGTGCCAGGGCATCTGCCTTTAGCACGTCATCAAGATCTCTAATATCCTCAACAGGAAAGGCTTCGATCACTTCTCGAACGACTTCCTGTATTGCTGTAAAACTCACGCGTCCCTGAAGAAAGGCATCTACGGCCACTTCGTTTGCCGCATTGAGGGCCGTGGTAGCAGTCCCTCCCTTCCTTGCCGCATCGTAAGCCAATCCAAGGCATGGAAATTTCTCCAAACGTGGCATCTCAAAGGTAAGAGAACCTGACTCAATCAGGTCAAGACTTGGAAGATCCAGTTCCAGACGCCTGGGCCAGGCCAGGGCATAGGCTATGGGCACCCTCATGTCCGGAATTCCCATCTGCGCCAATACAGAACCATCCATGAATTCCACCATGGAGTGTATAATGCTTTGAGGATGAACCACCACGTCTATCCGATCCACAGAAATGTCAAAAAGCCAGCGGGCCTCTATCACCTCAAGCCCCTTGTTCATCAAGGTAGCTGAATCCACCGATATTTTTGCCCCCATGGACCATTTGGGGTGTCTTACAGCCTCCTCCGGTGTCACCTTGACAAGCTCGTCTTTATTCCGGTCCTTGAATGGACCACCGGACGCAGTGAGCACTATGCGCCTGACGTCTTCCTTGCGATGCCCCCTTAGACACTGGAAAATGGCAGAATGCTCGCTGTCTATAGGTATTAATGCAGCCCCCTTTTCTCTTGCAAGAGACGTTACCAGGGAGCCGGCAGTCACAAGGGACTCCTTATTGGCAAGGGCAACGTCTTTCCCTGCCTCAAGAGCGGCAAGGGTTGGTATTAGCCCTGCCGCACCTACCATGGCTGATACAACAAGGTCTGCATCATCAACTGTTGCGACTTCTATATATCCTTCCTTGCCGTAAAGGACCCTGGTATCGGCAAGTCCGGTCATAGATCTGACTTGATCAGCAAGCTCGGCAGTCATTACGGATACGATCTCAGGCCTGAATTGCCTTATCTGCTCTGCAAGAAGTTCGACGTTTTCTCCGGCAGCAAGGCCATTCACTGAAAACCGCCCTTTGGAGCGTCTTACAACATCAAGGACTTTTGTCCCAATGGATCCGGTAGATCCCAACAAAGATATGCGCCTGGTTTCTTTCATCTGATCAAAATCCCTTCTATCCTGCACAAGGACAGGATCCAATACAGGAAAGGAGATGCCAACAGCACCGCATCTACCCTGTCTAAGATACCTCCATGCCCGGGGAGTATGCTACCTGAATCTTTGACACCGGCAGAACGTTTGACCATTGATTCAACCAGGTCCCCCACCTGACCGACTGCTCCAATGACCAGCGCCAGGGGCACCAAGACCCTTAGGTCAATTTCCTTTAAGAGCACAAACCACAAAAAAAAGGCCGCTATGGCATTTAAAACCAGCCCTCCTGCAGCTCCCTCAACTGTCTTTCCCTTGCTCACATTGGGGCATAACTTGTGTCTTCCAATACCTTTGCCTACATAATAGGCCCCGGCATCACCACAAAAGACCGTTACCAGAAGAAACAGGACCCACTCCTTCCCCATGGGCAGGTAACGCAAGAGCCCCAAATGGGCCGCGCATACACCTACATATGCTATCCCCATGAAAAATGTTGCCCAGTTCCATGAGGCATTGGACCACCTGCTGTATGAAACAAGAAACAATAAAGCACTTCCAAGCAAGGCCATGTAAACAGCAGGAACTATAAATTCGGGATTGCCCCACAACAAGACAGAAAACAAGGGAAACAGTCCGAGCATAACCCCAAAGCCCTGTATTACCCCACGCCCTGGAAAACAAATTGTAAAGTACTCGTACAAACAAAAAGCTGTTGCTCCCAGGAGCACCAAGTCGAAAGGCTTTCTCCCGCCCCACCAGAGCACAATGAAAAGTAAGGGGCCCAGGGCCGCCGCAGTTAAAAGCCTTTGGCGGTGCATGATTCGGAATGCTGTTCGTTAGTCAACCCAAAACGACGTTCCCTTTTCTGATACTCGAAAAGGGCCTTAAAGAGCTCCTCTTTGTCAAAATCCGGCCAGAGAACAGGAGTGATATAGAACTCTGAATATGCTGACTGAAAAAGGAGAAAGTTGCTGAGCCTGTTTTCTCCACTTGTGCGAATAAGAAGATCAGGATCAGGAAGCCCGGCTGTATCAAGGTTTGAAGCAAACATGGCTTCGTCTATATCTTCCGGGTTCAGGGTTCCTGAAAGACATTTCTGCGCGAGACGCCTGACTGCCCCTACTATCTCTGCTCTGCCTCCATAGCTCAAGGCGAGGTTAAGAATCATAGCAGTATTGGAAGAGGTCCTCTCAATGGTGTCCAGAAGACAGGTCCTGACCCGTTCAGGAAGGCGGTCGATTTGTCCAATGGCCCGAAGAGAGATCTGATTCCCGAGCATTTCATCAAGCTCGCTCTTCAGATAATCATACAGGAGATCCATTAAGGCACTCACCTCTGCCCTGGGACGACCCCAGTTTTCCTGTGAAAATGCATACAAGGTCAAAACAGGTATATTTAACTCTCTACATAGACGGACTGTAGAACGTACGGTCTTTACCCCCTGCCTGTGGCCCATGATCCTGGGGAATGCTCGACGCTTGGCCCACCTGCCGTTACCGTCCATAATGATGGCAACGTGTCTTGGCAGCCGAATGAGGTCTGAAGGCTTGACCATTTTTTTTATCAAAACTCCAGTATCTCTTTCTCCTTATCGGCAATAATCCCTTCTACCTTCTTGATGTGATCGTCAGTTACCTTCTGAACCTCATCCTGGAGTTTGAAGAGATCATCCTCTGAGATCTCCTTGGCTTTTTTCCGGCCCTTCAGACGTTCAATGGCATCCCTTCGCACATTCCGAATTGCCACCTTGCATTCCTCGCCCATCTTTTTTACCAGTTTGACCAATTCCTTTCTACGTTCCTCTGTCAAGGGTGGTACATTCACCCTGATGATCTTGCCGTCATTGCTGGGAGTGAGGCCAAGATCGGACTTAAGAATGGCCTTTTCAATATCTACCAGGATCTTGATATCCCAAGGCTGTATGGACAAAAGGCGACTCTCCGGTATGGCAACAGAAGCCACCTGGTTAAGGGGCATAAAAGTTCCATAGTAATCGACATTGATCCCTTCCAGTAAGGCAGCAGAAGCTCTTCCGGTTCGTACACGGGAAAGGTCCCGTTCAAAGACACCAATAGCCTTGTCCATCTTACCGCTCGCCTCTTTAATCACTGTTTTTTTCATTTTCAGTCACCCCCTCAACTATTGTACCAACCTTCTCACCTTTCACAGCCCGTTCTATATTGCCAGGGATCTGCATGTTAAACACAATTACCGGAAGACCTGCGTCCTTAGCCAGAGATATGGCAGCAACATCCATGATCTTAAGATCCTTTTCAAGGACATCCTGGTAGGTCAGGCGATCATACTTCTTCGCGTCAGGAGCGACCTTTGGGTCCTTGTCGTAGACACCGTCCACCCTTGTGGCCTTGAAAAGGACATCGGCATTTATCTCAAGGGCCCTGAGGGCCGCTGCGGTATCGGTAGTGAAGAAGGGATTTCCCGTCCCTGCGGCAAATATGACTACCCTACCCTTCATCAAATGATTAAGGGCCCTTCCCCTGATGAATGGCTCTGCAATTCGCCCTATCTCTATGGCTGAGAGCACCCTCACCTGGACCCCGTGCCTGTTTAAGGCATCCTGAAGGGCCAGGGAATTCATAACCGTGGCAAGCATGCCCATCTGATCGGCGGCTGTCCTGTCCATCCCCTGGGCAGAACCGGCAATCCCCCTGAAGATATTTCCTCCCCCTACGACCAATCCGATCTCCACACCCAGTCCATGGACCTGAGCAATTTCACGGGCAAGGACATCCATGACTGCGGGAGATATCCCATAAGGCACATCCCCCAGCAGGGCCTCACCGCTGAGCTTCAGTAAAATGCGACTATAGCCCGATGATCCTTGTGTGGTTTTAGTCATTATTCCGCTTCCACCCCGACCTGGAACCGTGCAAAGCGCCTGACACTGATATTTTCACCCATCTTGGCAATCAGCTCATTCAAAAGGTCCTGGATAGTTATGTCCGGGTTCTTTACAAAGGGCTGCTCAAGCAGGCACACTTCCTTATAGAATTTTTCAATGCGACCATTAATAATCTTTTCAATTATGTTATCCGGCTTGCCGGACTCCTCAGCCTGTTTGCGAAAAATCTCCTTCTCCTTCTCTATAAGCTCCGTAGGAGTATCTTCACGTTTTATGCAAACAGGATTGATGGCTGCAACATGCATGGCCACGTCTCTGGCAAACTGGACAAACTGATCAGTCTTTGCCACGAAATCCGTTTCACAATTGACCTCAACCATAACACCAAGCTTGTTACCGGCATGAATATAACACTGGACAGCGCCCTCGGAAGTTGACCGCCCTGCCCTCTTGGCGGCAACGGAAAGCCCCTTCTGACGCAGCCAGTCAACGCTTTTCCCCATATCTCCATCGCACTCCTGAAGAGCCTTCTTGCAATCCATCATACCTGCCTTGGTCCGTTCCCTGAGTTCTTTGACCATTGCAGCAGTAATCTGTGTCATTATATTAATCCTCCAATTTAATTCTGATTACGCGTTGCAAAAGAGCTGAAAGCCTGAAGCTGAAAGCCTGAAGCTGAAAGCTGAAAGGGGCTGATTTCGATAGCTTTTTGAGCTTTGACCTTTGAGCTAATTTCCGCGCCTTCGCGTGAGTCTCTTATTACTAATTTGAGCGATTAGCTTTTAGCGGTTAGCTATTAGTTTAATGATTACAGGAAGTTTTGCTATTACAAAATTAGCTGTTAGCTGTTTATCACGGATTACCACACCAATCCGTGATAAACCATTTTTCAAAGCTAAACGCTAATGGCTAACAGCTAACCGCTTAACTTAGGTTTTATGAAGCACCTGCCTCAGAACCGGCATCCTCGCCTGTAGCGACTTCAGAGGTAGCGACTTCACTGACAACAGCAGCTTCACCGGCAACGTCTTCACTGACAGCAACTTCAGCAACGGCTACTTCCACCACCTCACCTGTGGTATCATCGCCCGCCATTTCCTCTTCAATTTCTTTGTCAGTAGCTGCCTGCTGGGCCTCTGCAAACCTTTGCCTGCCTTCCAGGGATGCATTTGCCATTAAAGATGAAATAAGGCGTATGGCCCGAATGGCATCATCGTTTCCCGGAATAATGTAATCTATACCGTCAGGATCACAGTTGGTATCAACTATTGCAATCACCGGAATTCCGAGCTTGTTGGCTTCCTTTACTGCGATCTGCTCATTCCTTGAGTCCACAACAAAAACAGCAGAGGGCAACGAACCCATATCTTTTATTCCACCAAGGTTGCGATCCAGCTTCTGGCGCAACCTGTCCATACGAAGGATCTCTTTCTTGGGAAAACGCTCGATAGTGCCGTCTTCAAACATGGCTTCAAGACGTTTCAGACGATCAATACCCTTCTGGATGGTCTGGAAATTTGTGAGCATCCCACCCAACCAACGGCTGTTTACAAAGGGCATTTCGCATCGATTGGCTTCCTCAACTATGGAATCCTGGGCCTGTTTCTTGGTACCAACGAAAAGTAACTTCCCTCCCTGGGCAACCGTCTCTATCACAAACTCATAGGCAACCCTGAAAAGCTTTACGGTCTTCTGGAGATCTATAATATAGATTCCGTTTCTGGCGCCGAAGATGTAAGGCTTCATCTTGGGATTCCATCGTCTGGTCTGATGCCCGAAGTGGACACCTGCTTCAAGCAACTGTTTCATTGTAACGTAAGCCATAGTTTCTCCTTGAGATAAATGTGGTTTTTCCTCCGTCCAGCCATAAAAACACCCTTCCACCATCTGACAACACAGACGGCACCACAGGGTCTCACTGAACGTGCGTTATCAACAGTAAAATCGACTCTATTTACCATCTAAGTATTGATTTAGCAAGCTATCCTTAAGATAACCGTTCACACTTTTTTAAAAAAGACATGTCTCACGCAAAGGCGCAAAGGCGCAAATTTTTCTTGTGTTTCTTTGCGCCTTTGCGCCTTTGCGTGAGTCTCTTATTACAAAGATGGACTTGAATGAAGCTGGTAGTTAAGTCATAGTAGGGCTTATTCATAGAATACAGGGGATTCTTGATGGAATTGCAAAGGGAGCAATGGAAAACCCAACTCGGTTTTGTATTTGCCGCCGTGGGCTCTGCAGTGGGTCTCGGGAATATCTGGAGATTCAGTTATATGGCCTACAGTCACGGAGGCGGCGCATTCCTCATTCCATACATCATTGCCCTTTTGTCAGCAGGGATACCTTTATTGATACTGGAATTCGCCCTTGGACATGAACGTATGGGTTCGGCGCCCCTTGCCTTTGCAAAGATAAATAAAAACTGGGAATGGCTTGGCTGGTGGGCGGTCATTTTTGTAATGTTCGGTATTGTTTTATACTATTCAGTTATTATCGCATGGTGCCTGAACTTCTTTTTTCTCTCTTTCTATCTTGGCTGGGGAGATGACCCCAATGCCTTTTTCTTCAATGAATTCCTCGCGGTAAGTAAATCTCCCTCTGAGATAGGTCACATCAGGACTCCTATCCTTGTGTCACTCTCTGTTGTCTGGTTAATAAACTGGGGCATTGTTTTCAGGGGTGTCCGGCGCGGGATAGAATACATAAATAAAATATTCATGCCCCTGCTCTTTTTCTTAACTGCGGTTCTTGTCTTATGGTCGATTTCGCTCGAGGGTTCCATGATCGGCCTAAGAGCATATCTTGAGCCTGATTTTTCAAAATTATCCGATCCAACTGTCTGGATAGACGCATACAGCCAGATCTTTTTTACTCTGAGTCTTGGTTTCGGCATTATGATAGCTTACGCAAGTTATCTGCCCGGAAAGGCCAACATAACAAAAAATGCAATAGTAATCGTATTCATAAACAGCGGTTACTCCCTTTTTGCAGGCATTGCCGTATTTTCTGTCCTGGGTTTTATGGCCACCTCGCAGGGAAAGCCCATATCGGAAGTTGTTTCTCAAAGCATAGGCCTTGCCTTTGTTGCATATCCAAAGGCCGTAAGCCTTATACCCGGAGGAAACCTCTTCGGTGCAATCTTTTTTCTCTGCCTTGTTGTAGCAGGGCTTTCCTCATCAATATCAATAATAGAGGCCTTTATTTCCGCAACGGTTGACAAGTTTGGCTTCAGAAGAAAGCCTCTCATAACCCTGGTAACAATCCTGGGCTTTTTTGGCTCGATAATCTTTACTACCCAGGCCGGCCTGCTCTGGTTAGATATCGTAGATCACTTTATTACTCATTACGGACTTATAGTCGTAGGTATTGCTGAATGTCTTCTTGTTGGCTGGCTCTTCAATATCAAGGTCCTCAGAAAACATATCAACTCTATTTCTTCGATAAGACTGGGATATTGGTGGGATATCACAATTAAATACTTTGTTCCCTTTGTGCTGGGAGTCATCCTCATTGGAGAGCTCTACACTGAAATCAAACAACCATACGGAGGCTACTCCTGGACTTCACTTATCCTGATCGGATGGAACTGGATATTGCTGACAATAATTGCCGCCGTTGTGTTTGCCAGACGACCGTGGAGGACCAAATATTATGAAATGGAAGGAAGAAGCCAGAAAACCGGAGGTAATTTTTGACCCAGATCCCCCTTGCTGAGCGACTCAGACCAATAGACCTCGATGAATTCGTAGGTCAGGGGCACCTTCTGAACCAGGACAAGATCCTGAACACCCTATTAGACCGGGGGACTATCCCTTCGCTGATCCTCTGGGGACCGCCGGGATGCGGAAAGACCACCCTTGCCAGGATTTTTGCGCGGAGATTAGAATCCGACTTTGTTTCTTTCTCTGCGGTCCTTTCCGGCGTAAAGGAGCTCAGGGTCGTCATAGATGACGCAAAGGAAAACACCAAATACAACGGACCACATACCATCTTGTTTGTTGACGAGATACACCGTTTTAACAAGGCCCAGCAGGATGCATTTCTCCCCCACGTTGAGAGCGGCCTTATTACCCTGATCGGTGCCACTACGGAGAACCCATCCTTTGAAATCATCCCCCCATTACTTTCAAGATGCAGGGTCTTAGTCCTCAACCCTTTAGATAAAGAAGCCCTTAATGCCATTTTAAACAGGGCGCTTACCGACACTGAAAGGGGCCTGGGAAGGCTTGAGCTTTCTATTGAACCCGAGGCAATAGAGTACCTGATCCAGCGTTCGGATGGTGACGGCAGGACCCTGCTTAACAACCTTGAGGTTGCGGCAGAACTCGCTGTAGCTGCCAGACCTGAAGGTAAAGGGGCAAACATTACAATAGCCCTTATAGAGGAAGCCATACAGCAGAAGGCCCTGCGCTACGACAAATCCGGAGAGGAGCACTACAACCTGATATCTGCATTCCACAAAAGCCTCAGGGGCAGTGACCCTGACGCAGCCCTTTACTGGATGGCCCGGATGCTGGCTGCAGGAGAGGACCCTCATTACATTGCAAGACGGATGGTCCGCTTCGCTTCAGAAGATGTGGGAAACGCAGACCCCCAGGCACTGACTCTGGCAATCGATGCCTTGAAGACTTACGATTTCCTCGGGCCTCCGGAAGGTGAACT
>JAUWHV010000099.1 GCA_030605675.1 Deltaproteobacteria bacterium
ATCCTTCATTCACCAATTTACACTTATTTTGACAAAGTGTAAATTATCGAATTGAATGCCGATGTCAAAACTGGAAATTCGAAATTAGAAATTAGAAATTAGGTAACGCATCTACATCTTTGTGTTTTTCCCAATTTCCAATTTCCAGTTTCCAATTTCACTGCCAAAATACAAAATCAACAAAGTGTAAACTACTTTTGACTTGTCGTGAAGGATGCCGAATAGGATGTTTAATTATGCCTAATATAACCTTTTTGCCGGCCAACGTGACTGTAGTCGCAGATCAGGATGAAAATCTGCTAAGGGCAGCTATGAGGGCCGGAGTACATATTAATTCCTCATGCGGTGGGGCAGGGGTATGTAATAAGTGCCGCATTCTCCTGGAACGAGGTCAGGTCCAGGGAGAGGCTTTGCCGGAAGGGGGATGGAAGGCCTGTGCCACCTTTCCAGTCTCAGACGTGGTGGTCCGCGTACCGGTTGAGTCTGAGATGGACCGAAAAGTTCTCAGACGTCCGACGGCCGGAAAGGCGGCATCCTGGATCAAGGCCCAGGACGAGGTCATAAGCTGGAAGCTGCATCCTGCAGTGCGAAAACACGTTATTAGCTTGCCTCAGCCAAGCATTCAGGACAGTGCGAGTGATCTTGACAGGCTAAAACGCGAAGTTGTTCAGGGCAGGCTGCAAGCAATTTCACTGGAAGTAGATAACCAGGTCCTCTTTAATCTGCCGGAATCTGTCCGGAGCAATGACTGGAGAGTCACGGTCAGCTTGATGGAGGGTGCAAAAAAAGATGTCCGTCGTCTCATTCGTGTGGAGCCTGGTGATACCACAGACCAGCATCTGGCTGTGGCTGTGGATATAGGGACTACTACCGTGTCAGCTCAGTTAGTGGATCTTAGAAACGGAGAGGTCCTGGGAGAGGCATCCAATTACAATCCGCAGATCAGTTATGGGGAAGATATCATCTCCCGTATAGAGTTTGCAAGAAAGGAAGAAGGCCTTAAGACGCTGCAAAAAAAGATAATTGAATGTCTTAATGGGCTCATAGAGGAACTTTTTTCAGACACTGGCCGGGAGAAGGATGCCTTGAGTTTTATTACCATAGCTGCAAATACCGTAATGATTCACCTTTTTCTCGGGCTTGATACGCGTTTCCTGAGGACCCAACCCTATACTCCTGTTGCCACACAGTTCCCTCCGGTAAGGGCCATAGAGTCGGGTATAAATGTTCCTGAGCATGTGCGCATGTTTTTAGGCCCTTGTGTTGCCAGTTACGTTGGTGCGGATATCGTGGCCGGAGTGGTAGGCGTGGGGCTTAACCACCATCCGGAGCTTACGCTCTTTATAGATATAGGAACAAACGGAGAGATCGTCCTTGGAAATCAGGACTGGATGGCCTGTGCAGCCTGCTCAGCAGGTCCCGCCTTTGAGGGTGGCGGGATAAAGCAAGGCATGCGCGCTACCACAGGAGCAGTTGAGGTGGTGCACATTCATCCCGAGACGTTTGAACCTATGGTCTTGACCATTGGGGGCAGAAAGGCCAAGGGAATATGTGGATCAGGTATAATCAGCCTGCTCGCAGGACTTTTTATGGCAGGTGTGCTGGATCAGCAGGGAAAGTTTTATAACGATCTGGGGACAGAAAGGGTCCGCCTTGGCAGGGATGGCTGGGAATATGTATTAATAGAGGCGGAATCTACTTCCATAGGCCAAGATATTGTATTCACAGAGGCAGATATTGAGAATCTTATCAGGGCTAAAGGTGCCATGTTTGCCGGCTATTATACATTGCTGGAATCAGTAGGTATGGGATTTGAAGATCTGGAACGGGTGATACTGGCGGGTAATTTTGGAAGCTACCTGGATCTTGACCAGGCCATCACCATAGGGCTGCTTCCTGATATTCCGAGGGACCGCTTCTTTTTTGCAGGCAACAGCTCTCTCCTCGGGGCAAAGGCCTCGGCTGTTTCGTGGCCTGTTACAAAAGAGCTGTACGAGGTCGCCCGGATGATGACACACTTTGATCTCAGCGATAGCCCGCGGTTCATGGAACATTATGTCTCGTGCCTGTTCCTGCCTCATACGGATCAGAGATTGTTCCCGTCAGTCAGGCTGGACTGATTTCATGGCCCTTCTGAAGGCCTCTGCGTAATCTTCCGGGTAGTGACCTGTGATCCATCTTTCTTGCCTTTCGCTGAAAGCACCCGGGGAACCGGGGAGCCTGGGCAGAAAGCAATAAAAGAGACGCTGATCCATATCCGGATTATTGAAGCGTTTTGAGATTTCGTAGGCCGTGACCATCTGAGCCCCCAATCTGTCCAAAGTCCGGATTACGAGTCTGATGCGGTGGTCCAGGGAGTTTCGGACCTCCGGGCCTGCCTCAAGCACATTACCCACAGGGCAAGTGGTCATAATCTGGACTTCGCCCTGGGAGCGCTGGGCTTTGGGAATATGGATCATGACGTTTTCATCTTCGTAGACAATCAGACTTGATGCCAGGTCCTCTTTCTTGTCCAGTCGTTTATTGGAACGGATTGCCCTTAAATAGGTCTTAAAAAAAGGCCGGCCATAGGACTTTTCATAAAGAGCTGCAAAAAGGGCCACCGGGTCTCCCACTGCATAGGTGGGGATTGATTTTGAGCCAGCACCCTCCATGTCTATGGATTTCACATTGGGAGGTATCAGTGCAAACTGCTGATGAATCTGCTGGTGGGATGCATGTAATCTGTATCCTGATGGAGAAAAATCAAAGCCGTAGTTCCAGCCCCAAAGGGTGGCTGTGTAAGGTAGCTCTTCTCCTTTTTCCAGTCTGTTTGCAACTTCTTCCACAACCGCCTGCCTCAAGGATTCAAGTTCATGGGCTGATAAGGTATTCTTGTCTTTCCGGGCAATTCCCTGTGCAATATTGAGATTGAGGGCCATTTGAGTATAAACCCGCTGGTAATAGAGGTGACGCAGGCCGGTCACATCTTCGGGAAGCAGCTCCCTTGCCCTGTACCTCACACAGTCGTGGGCCATATTAGATGCATAATGACCCCATGGGATGTAGCTGTCGGCCCTGAGATACTCCCATATGTGTGTATAAGGCCCGGATGTGTACTCTCCGACAATCGGGCTGCTTCCCTGAATTCCGGGTATTAATACCATGGCGAGCTTATAATTATCCGGACAGGCTATATTGTTACCAAGCACCTCAAAAAGCTCCTGATCGAACAGAACCGGTTTGAGTCGGCCCTGTCTGTCATTTTCATATTTCACACCGACAGGGTCCCGGTTACCGTCCAATTCAAACTTACATGCCAAATGCGCGATGGCCTTGAGGAGCTCACGGTCTTTGGATGTCTGGGCCAGGGACAAAAGAACGGACCTTGGTAGATCTTTCAGTGAATATGCCTTTTCGTCCGAACCCTTTAGGCACCCATTCAACAGGTCTTTCAGTAATGGCGAAGGCCTATCCGATTCCTCATCGCATCTTGTGAATCTGAATTGTTCAGGGTTCTTTGAGAATCGTTCGGCCTGGTCATATAGGATGTATGTAGCACCCCAGAAAGGAAAGGCATTCGGGATCTCACAGACCCTGCCGGCATTATTAATAGCAAGGTCGCCCTGTGGGAAGTTGGCCTGGTTATTGATTGCATTGCCGTCCGGATCGTGGCCCAGCACAGCCAAGGTGTCAGTCTGTCTGAGGTTTACGACCCTGTAAGATGGTTGGTGAAGGGCACAAATAAAAACCCCTGACGGATCTATGCACGTGCGAAGAATATCTTGCTTCACATTACTTCACTCCCAATGACTGTTTACGAGTTGTTTTGATTAACCACCCATATCCTTTTACCCTTGTACAGTCAAGTTAACACCCTTCGGGCGGACTTCACTGACAGGATGAACAAAATTTACAAGATTTACATTTATCCTGTTGATCCTGTCAAAAAATGGAAATTAATATACTATCAAGTTACAAGCAGCTTAGAAAGAGTGCAGGCGTTCAAACGAGCAAATCCGGTTTTGACTGAATATGGTATAGTTCACGGCTTGAAATTTGAAATTGGAAAGTAGAAATTTGGGAGAGATGAAACGAGTTTAGAGTTGGA
>JAUWHV010000118.1 GCA_030605675.1 Deltaproteobacteria bacterium
ATTACCGGCAATCCATAATGACCCATGCGACAGAATGATAATTGCCAGTGCGGAACTACATCATCTGACAGTTGTTACCGGAGACGCTACTTTCAAAGAATATGGAATTGAGACAACATGCTGAAATGCACTTCAACAAATAATCTGGGGGACGTCCTTGGATTTATTGACTTTCGTAGCCGTTCACGGGTTCAGGGTTACTGATTGACAACATGTGATGGATGTCATAAATTGTAATCTATTGTCATTCATAAGAATTCAGTCTATGAGAAGGTTATATGCGTGCCGTTCAAAAAAGCTTACGGATACCTCAAGAGACCTTGGAAGAAATTGAAAGAATTGCGGATGAATCCGGCCGCGATTTTTCTTCCACAGCCAAAGATCTTCTCACAGAAGCCATCAAGATACACCGGTGCCCGGGTGTCATCTTTGCGGATGGTGTGAGTGGAAGAAGAGCCAGGGTTGCGGGAACCGGTCTAGAAATTTGGGAAATCATCACAACTTATAAGAGCGTCAATCAAGATTTTCGGCGTTTCCGGAAAGCTTACCATTGGTTAACCGAACAGCAGTTAAGGGCCGCAATAGGCTATTACATTGCATATAGCGGGGAGATTGATCGCCAAATTGAACGAAATAAATTGTGGTCTGAGGAGGCAGTTATCAAGCACCATCCTTTTCTGAGCAGGGGTGGTATGTGAAATACTATCTGGATGAGGATATAAGCCCAAAGATAGCGAAATTGCTCAGGAAGCAGGAGGTCGACTGCATAAGTGCGCATGAAATTGAGATGCTCGGAGCATCTGATTTGGAGCAGCTTGAATTAGCCGTGCGTAAGAAGCGATGCCTTGTTACCAAGAATAGAGATGATTTCATTCGCTTAACTGTACAGTTTTTTAATGATCATTTGCCCCATTGTGGAGTGTTAATCATTCCCAGTACTATCCCGGGAGATAGATTTTCTCTTATAGCCAAAGTACTTGCCGACTATGCCGACAGACATCCAGAGGGAATGCTGCCCTATACCATCGATTTTGTTTCCTCTGAGCTAATTTAATATCTGTGAAAACTATTTTTAGCGCTAAAACAGACAGGTCCATAACCGTTCTTACCCCTGTCAAGCTAATAATTTTCTTTTTTAAAAACAGCTAGTTGAACATTTGAGTGTCTAACAAGCGCAGGTTCCCCAATGGTTTTGTCGCTGTTATTATTCACCCTCACGCCAACCCTCTCCCTTCCCCGGCACAAGAGCTGGATCTTCGACAAGCGAGAGGAAGGTTTGTAGTTTCTTTCGAGATCATTAGAACTTGACATTACATATAATGTGTATTATTTATTACCCCTAGTGGTATAATTAAGTAGGTGTAATATTTAATACACCAAATAGGATAAACTGTGAGGTGAAATATGAAAAATCCATTTGCCTACAGCAACTATGTTACAGGGGAGTCTTTTTGCAACCGCAAGAAAGAACTGTCTGAACTGCTCAGATATATAAAAGGGTCTCAGAATGTGCTTTTGTATTCCCATAGAAGATACGGGAAAAGCTCATTAATTCGGCAAGTTTTTCGTGAAATCAAGGGAAAAAATCTCAATGTCGGCACTATGCATGTCGAGTTGTATGGAACGATATCTGAAAAGGATTTCATCACCAAAAGCTTTCAGGGCCTAAATCAACTGGAATCAAATTTTGAAAAACTCCTTAAATCAGTCAGTAATGCCCTAAAAAGTATCAAGCTCAATTTAAGTATAGATTCAGCAACAGGAGGCACCTCTGTTTCGCCATCCTTTGAGGCAGTTGATGAAAAAACAGTCCTGGAAGAACTGATGAATATTCTTTCAAAGTATTCACAAAAACGCAGATTAGTTATTGCTTTTGATGAATTCCAGGAAGTTGCCGGTTATACAGAAGATGGTTTTGAAAAAAGATTACGCTCGTTTATTCAGCAACACTCAAATATCTGTTATATTTTTTCAGGTAGTCAGCAACACCTGATAACCGAAATGTTCAACTCAAATAAACGTGCATTTTACAAATTGGCAGAGAGTTTTCCTCTAGAAAAAATAGAAACAAAATATTATATCCCTTGGGTGAAGAATCTGTTCAGCCAAAAGAATGTTCATCTCCCTGTTGAACAAATAGAAGAGATCGTGGCAAGATTTGAAAACCATCCAATGTATATCCAGAATTTTCTGTTTCACCTCTGGGAGGAACCAGGAAAAAAAGGGTTTTCTCCTGAAATTATCAATAAGGTAGAAAATACAATCATAGAAAAAAGAAGTCTGGAACACACCGTATTATGGGAAACTTTGAGTATTAATCAAAAGAAAACCTTAAAGCTGATCCTGCTGAATAACGGATACAACCTTTTCAACGCCGGCTCTTTGAAATCGGTTAACTTAAAAACCGGTTCCTTGGTTACAAAAGCCCTGTCAAGTCTTAAGAAAAAGGAGATTATTGTAAAAAACGGAAATTATCAGATCCAGGATATTGTTTTTAAGAAATGGCTTCAAAAAATACTGTCACTATGATGGGGGTTCGGAATTTCACCCAGTCAAATCAGAACGATTTGCAAACTTCATGCGTACGTCCCGGGCCAGATCTGTCTGACAGAATATTGTGAGCTGGTCTTCAGGCAGAATTTCTGTGCCTCCATCCGGGATAAGCACAGTGCCGCCGCGCTCAATGGAAACCACTGTGGCACTCTGTGGCAGCTTGATTTCAGCCAGTTTTTTACCCGCGCAAGCGCAACCGGGGTTTACCTGGACTTCGATAAATTCAACGCCTGAGACTTTACGAAGTGCCATACGTTCCCGAACGTGTTGGGCCTGTTGCTTTTTCAATAGCCCCACGTCATAGGCCCGCAAGATATCGCTTCGGCTGATAAGCCCAAGCAATTTTTGTTCAGCATGACGCGAGACCACAGGAAGCCTCGCAAGGTCCCTGGGTCCCATCTTGCGTATGGCAGACCAGATGGGTTCATCCGGAAAAACCGTGACAGGGTCAGACGTGGCCACGTCACTCACCTTGAGATCACGTATCATGACGCCCTCCCTGTCAAGCGCGCGCTCCATGTCCTGCAGGGTGACTATGCCATAGAGGTCTTCGTCATTTTCCATAACAGGGAACCCGTAAAGATGGGTCTCCTGGAAAACGGCAAAGAGCTCTGCCAGGGGCCGGTCCTTATGAACCGTGATGGGTGCCTGATTCATGACTTCTTCAACCAGGACCCCTTGCATGACATCAAGGTCTCTTCCGTGATCAAAACGGATTCCTCTCTTGGTCAGCTTTAAGGTGTAGATGGAATCAGGTTGCAACCATTGTGCAAGGCTTGCCCCCACAATACTTGCGGTCATGAGAGGCAAGATCAGGTGATAGTCCCCGCTCATTTCAAAAACGATAAGTATGGATGTGAGCGGGGCCCTTGCCGCTGCAGCAAAGACCGCGGCCATCCCTACAAGTGCATAGGCCCCGACTTCTCCGGCGATATTCGGAAAGAGCGCACCGGCAACATATCCATAGGCCCCGCCAAGCATAGCTCCTGTGAACAGGGATGGTGCAAAGATACCGCCTGAATTGCCGGAACCCAGAGTAAATGAGGTTGCCAGGGGCTTAAGGAAAATCAATACCGCAAGAAGCAAGAAGGCTGCCTTGCCCTGCAAGGCATCTTCCATGAATGGAAATCCTGAACCGTAAACGTGAGGCAGGTTTTCAATCAAAGGCATCCCGAGCCGGAACTCCTCAGCAGAAACATGAAAGACCCCGGACAGATAAGGATAGAGAAAAGCCAGAATGCCCAGAAGCAATGCCCCGACAGCCGGTTTGAAAGCCTGGGGAAATTTCCAGTTATCAAACATCTCCTCAAAGGCGTCAAGCATCCTGATGAACATGATACCAACCAGGGCGGCGAGAAGGCCCAGTACAGCATATAACAGGAGCTCCCACGGTGAGTGCATAATATAGCTGGGAACCTCAAAGGCCGGACGAGCCCCAAGAAATATCTGGCTGATAATGCTGGAGGACACAGACGCGATAACCACATTACCAAGCATGGCCACCTGGTGTTCGCTCATCAACAATTCCGAGGAAAAGGCTACCCCGGCAATAGGTGCATTGAATGTAGCTGCGATACCCGCAGCCGCCCCGCAGGCCACCAGGTTCTTGATACGTTCGTCTGAAAGGCGCAGCCACTGTCCCACAGTGGACCCCAGGGCAGAACCCACCTGGACAATAGGGCCTTCCCTACCGGCTGAACCGCCTGAGCCGATGCAAAGGGCCGAGGCGAAGATTTTTGCTATGGCAACCCTCGGCCGTATACGGCCGCCGCGCAAGATCAAGGCCTTCATGACTTCGGGCACGCCGTGCCCCTTGGCCTCCACGGCAAAGTAGGCAATGATGGGACCCCCGATGAGCGCACCCAACACAGGGATGACGATAAGCCACAGACGTCCCAGGAAAGGTTCAAGGACCATGGCCTCAGTGTAAGAAAAGTGCTCTATGAAGGCTATGAGTCGGATAAAGAAGACAGCAGCAAGTCCGGTCCCGGCCCCGACCACAACAGCCATGACCATCAGGACCAGCCCTCCCCTGGGGACCAATCGATCTAATAGATTTGCAATATGGCGTCTTGGCATGCAGGTTAGTTAGTGTCTGAACGAAAAGGCCGTTCAGACACAATTTTGAATTCTAAATTTTGAATTTTGAATTTAAAAAAGGAGGTAACCATAATATGTTAATTGTCCATTCCGCCTCCCCGTTCATGGAGACGATATCAGCCACTCAAATGCAGGGCAATATACCCTCTTATATCATCCATACAAGTATCATCTATGAAAAAAGTGAGGATGCCGATGGACCTTTGAACCCTACTTTTTTCAAACTTAAATGAGCATAAGACTGGAATGTTTTTAATCAGACAAGTAGAATAGAAATCAAGTCTCCGAGTTAGGAACGGGAGATAAATAAGTTGAACAAAAATTAACAGGATTTTTTGTTGTATTCAAGGCGCGACGAGCGAGCATAACGGGTTATGTGATCGACGAGCAACGAAGAAGACGGCAAAAAAGACATTAATTTGTTCAAGTTATTTATTGTACGTTCCTTATGCCGTGTCAGGGGCATTTGTTTTTGGTATTTGGAGTTCGGTTTAGGATTTTTTCCTTGAGCAAAGGGGGAGTAAATGAACATCTTACTTATAGGTTGCGGTGCGTATATGGATCAGGGTTACGCATGTCCGGGGGAATACAAGTGTATCAACGCAGTGGCGGAAAAGAACGGGGAATTCGCCCAATACGACAACCCTGTGCTGGTCGGCTTTCTGCGCTGCCAGTGTCCTGGACGGGCCACGATATCCAATATAGGAGCGGTCAAAAAGAACGTCAAGATTGATGCGGTGCATCTCAGCAATTGTATGATTAAGGCAATACCCATGTGTAAAAACCATGACTTTGATCAGTTTAAGGAAATAGTTGAGAAGAAGTTCGGTGTAAAATGTGTCCTGGGCACACACGCCTATGACTAAATGAAGAAGAAGTTGCCCCTGACACCGGCATTTTATCAGTTACGAGTGTAACAGAAGGCCCAAATGGCTGAAAAGATTTGCGAAGTATCCAGCCTCCGTGACAAGAGATTTGTCTTCAAAGACAGGGACGATGCCGCAAAGGTGCTGTCAGAAATGCTCAGTCCCTACTACGAAAAGGCAAAAGAGACCCTTGTCCTTGCCATACCTTCCGGTGGGGTGCCTATAGGACTTGAGGTGGCAAAGGGCCTTTCACTGCCCCTTGATCTTATAATTGTCAGAAAGATTCCTATCCCCGGAAATCCCGAAGCAGGTTTTGGCGCCGTGACACTGGATGGAGATGTCTTTCTCAATAACGAGCTTGTCGCCTTTCTTCGGCTTTCTCCAAAGGAAATAGAGGATCAGATAACCAAGGTAAAAACGGATCTCAAGGAGAGAAATCGTATCTTTCGCCAGGGAACTCCCTTTCCCGATGTAGTTAATAAAACAGTATTGATGGCAGATGATGGTCTTGCATCAGGCTACACTATGTTGGCCTGTGTAGAAACGGTTCGTCGAAAAGGGGCAAGTAAGATAGTCGTAGCAGTACCAACTGCTCCAGAAAGCTCTGTTTCCCGGATTTCTCCCATTGTTGAAGAGATCTTTTGCCCAAATATAAGGACAGGGCGGTATTTTGCAGTAGCCGAGGCCTATGCCAACTGGTACGACCTCACCAGGGATGAGGTCCTGACCAGGTTACAAGAAGCCGGACTTCCCGAGACCATGGAGCGGAATCATGCATAATCCGGGTTCAAGCGTTAACCAGCAATACAGGGAGGTTGGCAAACTCGATCACGCGCTCGGCAACGCTTCCGAGCAGGATCCTGCTTACGCCTCTTTTTCCCAGCTTTCCCATAACAATGAGATCAGCACCCCAACTGACTGCCTCATCAATGATCACCTCGTGAGGGGTCCCCTCCTTGATGGTTATGGAGACCAAAACGCCGGATTGACTGATCTCCAGGGACATGTCTTCCAGGAAAGCCCTTGCACTTCCTTCCATGTCGGCACGGACTTCATTATGGGGCTTGTAGTTAAACCTGCATAGTTGCTCGAGTACAGCCGTGTCCAGTACGTGGAGCAGGAGCAATTCGGAATCCTGGATTTGTGCCAGCCGTTTGGCAAGCCTCACTGCCTTCAGGCTGAATTTCGAGCCATCGACAGGGATCAATATTTTGGCAAATAGCCTGTTATCTCCCTTCATCGTCTATGTGTCCTTTTCCTGGGTTGCTGGTTGCTGGTTGCGAACGAGTGGCATGGACAAATTTGGTAACCGTTCACGAGTTCAGGGTTCAGAGGTTGAGGGTTGTTTTCTGTTTTCATGCCTTCTCCATTCAGAACTCACGAATCAACGGTTCAAATTTTCGGTAAACCCTGAACCTCTTGACCCCTGAACCCTTGAACCCCTGAAACACTTACATATTCCTTTATCGTCTCCATGTCCTCATTGCTGGATGCCGAAACTGGAAAATAGAAATTGGAAACTGGATAAAAACTCGATCAATCAGTTCTAATTTCCATTTCACTGCCAAAGTACAGGATGAACAAAGTGTAAACTACTTCTGGCCTGCTATGAAGGATGCCGATTTCTTCCTTATATGTTTAAGCTGAAAAAGCGCCTCTCGCTCCTTCTCCTCAAGGGTTTCTTCCATGGCCTTGATCGTTGCCCGGTAGGTTGGGACATAGATATGGGCCAGGGCGTTTATCCGCTTAAGCGTCTTCTTCAGCTCTGCCATGAGGCGCTCAATGCCTACCTCCAACTCCGCCAGTTCTGCCACAACCTCCATAGCTCTGTGCACGGCCTGGGATGTGGCGTCCATGGACTTGCCTGTTCCATAGAGCCCATAGCCCGGCCTGTGTGGTGGAAGGTCTATTCGGACCAGAGGGAGCACCACTCCCATAAGACTTCGTTCCCTCAGCACGACGCTTTCCCCGCTCTTTACTCCAAGCCCGGCGGCCTGGACCGAAGATTCGCCATACTCCAAAAGGGCATCTTTGAGAAAGGCATAGGTCCTGAGAAGGCGTTGATTTACTTCTTTGCGCACCTGATCCGCCTTTGATGCCAGTAAGCCTATACGATTGATAAGAATCTCCTTTTTTTGGTCCAGGAGTTCAAGCCCCTCCTGGGCAAGGACCAGCTCTTCCTTCAGGCGAATGAGGTTACTTTTGGTTGCAGGTATCCGGATACGTTCCATATTGATCGATCTCTTCCGGCTTTAAACGGGTGAGTTCCTGCTCCGGAAGGAGCATCACCAGCTCCCACCCAAGTTCCAGTGTCCGGGTTATGGTGCGGTTTTCATCTGTTCCTTGCTGCAAAAAACGCTTATGGAACTCCCTTGCAAAAGTGAGATAGAGTTTGTCGGTTGCAGAAAGATCCTCTTCTCCTATGATGGATGCAAGCCGCTGTACCTGCCGTGCACGGGCATAGGCGGCATAGAGCTGGCTTGCGAGGTTCCCGTGGTCCTTCCTGGTTCTTTCCTCACCGATACCATCGCTCATAAGCCGGGAAAGAGACGGCAATACGTTTATAGGGGGATAGATACCCCTCTGGGCCAGAGAACGATCGAGGACTATCTGGCCTTCGGTGATATACCCTGTTAGATCAGGGATAGGATGAGTGATGTCATCATCCGGCATGGTGAGAATAGCTATCTGGGTGATAGAACCCTGTCTGTCGATTATATGTCCGGCCCTTTCATAGATAGAGGCAAGATCACTGTAGAGGTATCCGGGATAGCCCTTGCGGCTCGGCACCTCTCCCTTGGAAGTAGCCACTTCCCTCAGGGCCTCGCAGTAGTTTGTCATGTCGGTCAGGATCACGAGGACGTGCATTCCCTGTTCAAAGGCCAGGTATTCCGCAACGGTGAGAGCGATCCTGGGGGTTATGAGCCGTTCAACTGTCGGGTCATCCGCCAGGTTCAAGAACATGGCCACGTTTTTAAGGACCCCGCTTTCCTCAAAGCTGCGGCGGAAGGTCTCTGCCTCGTCATGGCGCACTCCCATGGCACCGAAGATCACCGCAAACCCTTCATCCTCAGTGAGGAGCCTTGCCTGTCTGACAATCTGGGCCGCAAGCTCATTGTGCGGCAACCCGCTTCCGGAAAAGATGGGCAGCTTCTGACCCCTCACAAGGGTATTCATGCCGTCTATGGCAGATATGCCCGTCTGTATGAAGTCCTGTGGGTAAGCCCGGGCCACCGGGTTTATGGGCAGGCCGTTTATGTTCCGTCTCTCCCCCCTGAATGGGACAGGCCCGCCATCAAGGGGCCGGCCCAAGCCATCAAAAATCCGTCCCAGCACCTCCTCCTTTGTTACAGTTATCTCAAAAGGCCTTCCAAGGAAACGCACCCTGGTGGTGGGCTGGGCAAGGCCCGAGGTCCCTTCAAATACCTCCACCACGGCAACGTCTTCGCTTATAGAGAGTATCCTGCCCTGACGGGACCGGCCATCTGAAGGGACGATCTCCACAGCCTCACCAAAACCGACACCTTTAACGCCGCTTATCACAACCAAGGGGCCGCTTATCCTGTCAAGGCCTATGTATTCCAGGGCCCCCTTCATGGCAGGACCTGTAACTGTTTCCATATTTCTATTCTGTCCATACACCCTAACAGCCTTCAGCCTTCAGCCTAAAAGCCTATATTTATAAGCTATCCTGCCTATGGAGAAGGGCGTTGATCTCCTTGTCTATTCGTTCCTTGATGGACCTGAATGGGGCTGGGTCATCACCCCGCCGGGTAAACTTCAGCCTGTGGATCTCAGCTACAACCGGAAGCTCCATGGCCCTGAACAGAGGGATTCGGGCTTTTACCACGTCGGCCAGGCGGTCAATGAAATGTAGTATGACATCAAGCAGGAGAAACTGCTTTTCCGGGCCGGCATAGGTATCCACCGGGTCAAAGGCGCTCTGTTGCAGGAAGTCGTTTTTTATGAGCCTTGCTCCCTCGACAATCCTTTTCTGATCATCAGGCAGGGCCTCTTCTCCCAGTAATTTTACGATATTTTGCAGCCTTGAGTCCTCATGGAGGATGTTGATGGTCTTTTCCCTCAGGGTCTTCCAGGTGCTCCCCACCTTCTCCGTCCACCACGGCTCAACCATTGAGATATAGGCAGAATAGCTCTGAAGGTAGTTTATGGCAGGAAAGTATCTGGCGCTTGCAAGCTCTTTGTCAAGGGCCCAGAAGCACTGGACAAATCGCTTGGTATGCATGGTTACAGGTTCAGAGAAGTCTCCTCCCGGAGGTGAAACCGCCCCTATGAGGGTCACCGAGCCCTTTTTACCCGCGAGCGACACCACCTGTCCCGCACGTTCGTAGAAGGCGGCAAGCCTGCTTGCCAGATAGGCAGGGAAACCCTCCTCGGCAGGCATCTCCTCCAGTCGACCGGATATCTCCCTCAGGGCCTCGGCCCACCTTGAGGTGGAGTCTGCCATAAGGGCAACGTCATAGCCCATGTCCCGGTAGTATTCCGCTATGGTGATGCCTGTGTAGATGCTGGCTTCCCGGGCGGCTACAGGCATATCCGAAGTGTTGGCAATAAGAATGGTCCTTTCTATGAGGGGACGCCGGGTCCGTGGGTCCAGCAGTTTAGGCAAGTCCACAAGGACCCCTGTCATTTCGTTTCCCCGCTCTCCGCAGCCGATGTAGACTATGATGTCCGCATCCGCCCACTTGGAGAGTTGGTGCTGGGCGACGGTTTTCCCTGTCCCAAAGCCTCCTGGTATGGCCGCGGTACCACCCCTCGCCAAGGGGAAGAAGGTGTCTATTACCCTCTGCCCGGTTATGAGGGGCTCAGAGGGTACCAGCCGTTCCCGGTATGGGCGGATTTTTCTTACCGGCCATCTGTGGAACAGCTTGAGTTCATGAATTTTATCAGAAGGGGACCGGATTGCTGCAATGACATCATCAAGGGTATAGTCCCCTTTGGGCAAGATACGCTCCAGGATTCCCTGCACCCCGGGAGGAACCAGAATTCTGTGTGTAATGAGCTGTGACTCCGGCACTTCACCCAGGATTTCGCCTGGTGAGACCATGACACCAGGCTTTACAGATGGAGTAAATTGCCATACCCTGTCCCTTGGAAGGGCGGTTCCGGTCTTTCCCCGGCGTATAAAGTCTCCCCATTTCCCTCGAAGCACTTTAAGGGGACGCTGGACCCCGTCAAAAATTTCACCCATAAGTCCTGGTCCGAGTTCCACATACAGGGGAAGGCCCTTAGCATATACATCCGCCCCGGGCCGCAGACCGGTTGTGTCTTCGTAGACCTGGATGGTGGCAAGATCTTCATCAAGACTAATGACTTCACCCACCAGCCGTTCGTCACCGATCTCCACCATCTCGTTCATTGAAAACCTGTGAGCAGGACGAGCCTGCACCACAGGGCCGCTGATCATGGTGACAAGGGACTGCTGTATGGCGGATTCCATGCTTAATACCGGTTTTTTTTCACTCACGGGTCTTATCACTCAGAAATTCTGTTGCCATTAGCTCTTTGAGTTTGGGCTCTGCCCTTTTAAGCAGGGCATCAAAGGAGAAATCAACAAGGACCTTTTTGTTAGCGCTAAAGGCAAGGCATCCCCCGTTGATGCCTGCCGGCTCAGAGAGGAGTTCTACAGTTTGTCCTGTCTCTTTTGATAGATCCATGAGCATGTCTTGAGAGAACAGGCCCTGATCGCTTTTTCTCACCTGAATCCAGCAGTGCCCTTCGGGCAGGCTTGAGACAGCATGGATCGCAAGAAGCCTCAATATATTGGGATACCCCGGTTCATCCCGGACGGCCGAAAGCCTCTTTTCTGCCTCATCGAACACCTCGCTCAGGAGCGCCTGTCTTGTGACCATCACCTGTTTTCCGGCCTTTAGCTCTGCGGCACTGACGACCCGTTGGGCGCGCTGATATGCAGATTGGCGCTCTTGAGACACACCCTCTTCGAGATCCCTCTGCGTATTCTCCCTGGCTTCCCGTAAGATACGATTTGCCTGTTCTCCGGCCCTGGAGAGGATTTCCCCGGCCTCTTTCTGCCCCTTTTCTCTAATTGCCCTGCATAGCAGCGATATCTGATCAGGTAGCGGCACGACGTTTCTCCTTCTCAACGTCCCATCAGGGTTACCATAAGTTCCCCTGTGGAGGGTCGATCCGGCAAAGGGCCCTCTGTATCGGGGATCTCCACCACCAGGGGCTTATGGAGCTCAAAGACCATTTCATCTACCTTCGACCGAATGGAGTCGGCTATTCTTTCGGTGATCAACACCAGACCGATGTCAGGGCTGTTTTGTGCAGACTCCAGGGCAGCCACGGCATCCTCCCCGGTCTTGACCGTTCGCGTATCTATGCCTCCCAGGGAGAAGGCCATGCATGTCAGATGATCTGCTATGACCAGGATGTGCATATTCTAAGCACCATCACAGCTTCCCCAGGATCATGATAGCCACGATAAGTCCATAAATTGCTATTCCCTCTGCCAAGCCCACGAAAATCAAGGCACGGCCTGCCATCTCAGGCCTTTCACTGACAGCCCCCATTGCAGCAGATCCCACCAATGCAACGGCTATTCCAGCACCGAGAGAAGAGACTCCAACAGCCAGGGCAGCAGAGATATATCCCCATTTTGCTGCCTCAGGGGATACCCCGGCCGTGGCTGTAGCCTCCTGTGCCCAGACAATGCACGGAAGTAAGGTCAAAAACCAGCCTGATATCCAATACAAAGGCCTTTTAATCCTCATTGGTAGATGCCTCCTAATTTGGAAATTTTGAATTAATGTTAGGCATCTTTCATAATTGGCTAAAAATAGATTACACTTTTTGTTTTTTTGAACCGCAGAATATCGAACAAGAAATATCGAATGTCGAAATAATACCTTCGAAATTCTGCGGTTCCTTGTTCTGCGGTTCGATATTCAAAATGGATGATTAAAGAACCTCGAAAAGTGTAAACTACAAAATGAAGGATGCCTAATGTTATAAATCTTTGTTTTCTTCCACAATTCAACATTCACAATCCAACATTCACAATTTCTCTTCAAGGAGAGGCTGGAAAGGCTTTCCCCCTCCCCGGAAAAACTTGCTGAAAAATTCATAGTACTCAAGTCGTAAGGTCTGGATGGAGACCACTATTCCTTCAAGGGCTATTATCACAATGTTTCCAAGTATTATAGTGATCCAGTAAAAGAAGCCCTGACCGTGTACGTTCTGAACCATGTCCGCCAGGGAAAATACCGCTATAAAAAGACCCGCATGGGTGAGGGCAAAAGCCGCGACACGGACAAAGGATACAGTGTTGGCAAGATATCTCAGGAGGTCGTCAAGTACTTCTATAAATGATTCCAGAATAGTGCCCCCAAGGCCTGGCGGGAGGTGTCTCCATTTCTCCCCGGTGCGGCGCTGTGCCAGCACGGCCCTGACCGGCCGCTGGAGGATCATCAGGATGATCAGCGCCCCTGCTGCCACCTTGGCAAATATCACTTCAAGGGGGCTAAGCCCTCCTGATAGGAGGTAACGCGCAACAAGGCCCACACCAAGCCAGTAAAGCAAGGCACCAGCCAGACCGGATGTTGACAGGAGTTCTCCATAACGGTGCTGACGGATGACGTTTATAAGATTGAGGATCAGTCCCAGGCTGATAATACCGATCCCAAGAAAGGCCGACATCACCATAAAGTGGTTGATCTCCGCCATGGGGTGCATCCAAAGCGCGGGAATCAGGTCTTCCAGGCCAAAAACACTGCCGTAAAGAAGACCGAAGATCATGGACGACACCCCACACTCCATGAGTATAATTCCATAATCTATGTAACGGTACATCTTTCTGAATACATAGTAGCCTATGCCACAGAGTATGGCCCCGTGCCCCACGTCCCCGAACATCATCCCGAAGAGGAGAAGGAAACTCACTGCAAGAAAGACCGTGGGCTCCAACTCTTCATAGGAAGGGGTGCCATATAGCGTAGTTAGTCGCTCGAAGGGACGGACAAGCATGGGATTATTAAAGAGTATGGGTATCTTAAGGATACCGGACCGGACTTCTTTTATGTCCTTTGGGTCCACCCGTTCCACCAGGACCTTGCCGGATGTGGCTTTGAGTATCCGTTTCTTTAGTTCCTCAAACAGTGCAACCGGTATCCATCCCGTAAGTAGATATGTGTGATCAATCTGTCCGAATTTGGCCTGGGCCTTAAGGAGTTGCCGGGCAAGCAGTATCTCCTCACGCAGATATTTAAGTCTCGCACCGTGTTTCCGGGTAAGCTCTGCTCCTTCGGTGTCAAGGCCGGCAAGTCCGGTCTTTAAATTCTCAAGTTCAGCGGACAATTGATCCAGAGCCGTCCCTATGGTGCCATGAATCCCTGGGGGCAGCTCCAAAGGGTCCCAGAAGGCGCTTTTAAGGGCCCTTAAAAGGGCCTTCTCATCTTTTTTTAGAGACATGGCCATTAGGACTACCCTTTGTTCCTTGCGGCCGACCGGGATAAGAGTGTGATGCGTACCCACAAGGCTCTGTTCCAACTTGTTGAGATTCTCTTCAGGGATCAGTCCGGCTCTCCATGTCACGTATCTCAGGTCATGCAGGCGGTCAAGGTCTATCTTTGCAGGTTCCAGGAGCTGCAACCTGGCAATCAGTGCCTCATGTTCAGAAATGGCATTTTTTGCCTTTTTTTTCTGCTCCAGGGGTCTTAATGCCTCAGTTTCTATGTGCGCAAGGTCCTCCTCCAGGCGAAAGACGGCCTTGTCCGGTTGGGGTACCTTTCTGATGCCCGGCGAAGGGCCTGCCGGCCCCAGATCTCTAAGCAGCCGGTTTGCCCTGGCAAGCAGGCTGTCGTAGTGTTCAAGGAGAGATGTATCAATATGGGCCACATAACCCAGGTGACCAAGGTGGGTCTCTTCCACCCTGATCAGATGAAGGAGGCGGAGGTCTCCCAGGACGGCCATGACTGCCGAGATCCGGTCTTCAGGGGCCTGGATGGTCAGCCTCGTAAGCTTGACCGGTCTAAACATGAGCGACCCCGGAAAATTGCATGGGTAGTTTTTTTACTGTCTGATCAGGAGAAAGCCCCTGTGCCTTTGCCTCAAGCAAGGTGATAAGACCTGTAAGTTCCATTTCCTTTTCCAGGAGAAAGGCTATTTCTATGCCGATGTGAAATGGCGGGCCCACAAAGAGCCGAGCAATGAGACGAAGAAACCACGTCTCGAGATATGTGTGAAAATCCTCCCACTCACGGACTTCTCCTACCTCTCTCTGAAGAGAGCGGGGCATCTGTTCCAGAAATGAGGAGATGTCCTCTGCCCGTGCCAACCGGTGCAGGTATGAGAGGGTGAGCAGCTCACCCCCGGGGAGACTATAATTGACTATCTCTTCATGGCTCAACCCGTAGTGAATTTTAAGTCTTATTACCCACAAGATGTTTAGAATATCTACATAAGGTCCCAAGATCCTTTTCGCAGCTTTTCTGTCAGCTTTGCTCCTCAGGCCGGAGATGGCCTGCTTGAGTCTTTGAAAGCAGGAAAGATCCAGGGCCATTTCAAGGGGGAACAGTCTTCCCTGGGCATTAAACTGGGGAATGGCATGTTTAAGTGCCTGTCCAAAAGGATTACGGATCAGGAGATCTGCAATCTCTGCGGGATTGTTACACGCCCAGAGGTCATCCCATGGCAAGGCACTCAGGTTCCCCAGCGGGTACAGGAGGCGGGAAACAGCCTGTTTCCCGCGGCCTGAGAACAGGGCGCGCAACAGGACCTTGAGGTTTTCTGACTCAAATCGTGAAAAAAGGGCAAGGACCAGCTCTTGTTCCCTTTGTCCACGCAAGGACCTTGTAACCTTGGCATAGTCCTCCATAAGGGACCGGGCCAGTAAGCGTTCCAGCACCCATGGATCAGTCTTCTCTTCTTCCAGGTTCGGGAGTACACGTCCATATGGAGTAGTGGCAAGATATGCCAGAAAGGAAGAGAAATCTTTTGCCTCCATAAGAAAATGGCGATCTTGGGCAGTAAGCCGCCTGCTGCGAAGGCCCCTTACTTTTGCGTTTGGATAGGCATATCTGGCTGCAGCCAGTATCATAATTGCTGTTTTATGAACCTTTTACAATTTTCCTTTTGGTGACCACGCCTCTCCAAGGGCCTCTGAAATAAAATCTTCGATTATCCGGGACTTCCTGAGGGCCACCCGGTCTTTAAGCCCCTGGATGTATCTCTCTGCCTGTGCCATAGTCTCCTGTGCCTGTATCTGACTTTCTTCAAGAACAAGGGCAATCTCGCTCTTTCTCACTTCATCAAGCCCTGCTTCAAGCTCGGACTGCAAAGTATTGCTGTCTTGTTTCGCCTTTGCCACCAGGTCCTCTGCCTCTTTTTTTGCACTATCAACAGTGGCCCTGGCTGCCTCATCACACGATATTATTTGATCGATTTCCGGTTTCATCAGCCCTCTTCAAAAAGATTAGTGATCAGTTGCCGGGATGTCAATTTTGACAGTATAAATTGTTTTTTGTGAATGGCGAAATCAGCTCGAAGCTCGAAGCTCGAAGCTCAAAGAGATAGCGAAATCAACCACCTTTCAGCTTTCAGCTTCAGGCTTTCAGCTCTTATGCAACGCAGCAGATGGGGTGTTTTCAAATGCGCGATACGTAAACATGGTATCCCTTGGCGACTTTTGCGATTTGCTCAACCTCTGAGACACCTTCTTCCGAGAGACCCTGCTCGGGGTCTTTATCTTTTGACAGGCTTTTGCCGTGCTGAACCAGAAAAAGTGCCATGAAGTCAGCCCTCCTTTCAGTAAGGGTCTGTCATGAAAAATGGGGTGATAGAAAAACGCCTTTCCTATCCCCCATTTAAACCGAAAAACTTCGGACTTTGCGTTTATGGTAAACTCAGTTCAAATGGTCAGTTTATTAAAAAAATCAACAAGTTCCCTGATATCTTCCTTGTCAGGATGCCCCTTGGCTGACGGTGCATCAGCAAGCCATGGTGGCTGCGGAGATTGGGCGGCAGCTTTCTCCATCATCTCGGCGGGAACTTCACCTTGGCAACTGAATGTTCCAATAATACGTGCGTTGCCAGCCAGCTCCTTTGCAACTTTCATGGCATTTTTTACATGATCAGAGTCCCTGGCTGAAGCATGAGTAGCAAATAAAAAAACCTCTTTATCGCGGATTGTGGGCAGGAATTCCATGGTGGCAGGATCCGGCTTCTCGTCTTTTATCCAGAAACCCGCGGCAATAAAACCATAGTCTTCCGGATCTGGCTTATCAGTGATTGATTTCAGTTCCTTACGATAACGAATCGTATCATACAGTGCTTCAGCTAATTTCAATGTGTTTTTTGTCTTGGTTGAATAGACTACTAATGCTTTCATAATGTTTACTCCTTTCCTTTTTCGTAAGCGTTCACGGGTTCAGAGTTACATTTCTGTAAGGGTTCAAAGGTTCATGGTTCAGAGATTGATGGTTGTTTTCTATTCTCATGCCTTCTCCATTCAGAATTCACGAATCAACGGTTCAGATTTTCGGTGAACCCATGAACCCTGAACACCTGAACCCTTGAACGGTTATTTTTTTACATCCCATATTATCTTGATCATGTCAAATTAGATAGTTGTTTTTT
>JAUWHV010000164.1 GCA_030605675.1 Deltaproteobacteria bacterium
TTCGCGGGAATGACAATAACCGAGTAATTTCGACTTTTTACGAATGCGTCAATCTTAACATCTGATTGCAAATTCTAAATAATAAATATCGGCATCCTTCATTTACCAGTTTACACTTTTTTCGAAAAAGCGTATATTATCGAATTGAATGCCGATGTCGAAACTGGAAATTCGAAATTAGGTAACGCATCTACATCTTTGTGTTTTTCCCAATTTCAAATTTCGAGTTTCAAATTTCACTGCCAAAATACAAAATCAACAAAGTGTAAACTACGAACATACACGGGATGCTATGGATTTTTGTGACTTGTACGAAGAATACTGCGAAAGCCGGGTCGTTTTGCTCCCTGTGGAGCCTTACCTGATCCATGCCTACTGGGACGTTACCTGTAATGACATTGAGAAGGCGAAGCAGCGGCTGGGTGATGACTATGGACAATCACAAGCCGTCTTGAGATTTTATGATGTTACTAACATCATTTATGACGGCACGAATGCCCATGGTTTTTTCGACGTGGATATAGATCTTCAATCCAAAGACTGGTACGTAAATCTCCAACGCCCGGATAAATCATACTTTGTTGATTTAGGATTTAAGACCGGAGATGGTTTCTTCCTTTCAGTAGCTCGGTCAAGTGTTGCCAAGACACCTTGTGCCTGGCCTGTCCCCAAAGCTGACGCTCACTATATGCTCGTTGCAGAAGATGCAGAAAACGGCCTGTCAAAAATCAAAGTTCCTGAAGAACCTATTCGTGATGATCTGATCGAAGCCGGAAAAGCAGAAGCAGGGGCGGAGATCCGGAAAGTAGTATCCCTTAAAGAAGAAGAACGACCAGAGCAAGATAAAAGCGCCCGAACAATTGGTTTGTCACAGAGCATACCCTGGAAGCTCTCTGAGCCTCGAGAATTCCAAATAAGGAGGAAACCTTCTCTTAACCCGGAACTGCAATCGACTAAAAGCATTCAAGCCCAATTTGAAAAAAGGGTAGATTTTGATCTTACAGAAATGAGCGAGAAAGGGCTCGCCCTTGGTATTTCCCCAGAACCTATTTCGTCGACACAAGGAAAGAACGATTCTGCTGACTGCGTTTGAAAATGGAAAAAGGTTATTTAGCCATAGTCCTTCATGCACACCTCCCTTTTGTGAGGCACCCTGAACATGTGGATTCCCTGGAAGAAAACTGGGTCTTCGAAGCCATCACCGATACATACATCCCCCTCCTTTTCGTACTGGATGGTCTTGTAGAAGACGGGGTAGATTTTCGATTGACCTTGTCAATCACACCTACTCTTGCCTCAATGTTTACTGATCCGTTCTTGCAGTCCCGTTATCTGAACAGACTTGAACGACTGATTGAGCTGGGCAAGAAAGAAATCAAACGAACAAGATACCACCACGAGTTTAATATACTGGCTCTAATGTATCACAAACATCTTCTGCAAGTGCGCAGGGCATTCCTCAACCGCTATGATCTGAACCTGGTTGAGGCTTTTAAACGTCTGCAGGAGCTTGGGAAGGTAGAGATCATCGCCAGCGCTGCCACTCACGGATACCTTCCACTGCTTTCTGTCAACACATCGGCTGTTCAGTCACAAATCAGGGTCGGAATCAAAAATTATCAACAGATATTCGATCGAAATCCAAAGGGCTTCTGGTTACCCGAATGCGGCTATTATCCCGGAGTTGACGAGCTTCTCAGCCAGGAAGGTATTCGCTACACTATCTTAGAGACTCACGGTATCACCCGCGCTGAATCAAGACCAAAATATGGTGTGTACGCACCGATCTATTGCCCATCAGGGGTAGCTGCTTTTGGGCGCGATCCTGAATCGTCCAAGCAGGTCTGGAGTTCAATAGAAGGCTATCCAGGGGATTATGATTACCGGGAATTCTATCGTGACATCGCCTACGATCTGGACCTTGATTATATAAAGCCCTATATTCATCCAGACGGCATTCGAGTGGACACCGGCTTTAAGTACTTTCGCGTCACAGGCAAGAACAATCATAAAGAGGTCTATATTCCCAAAAGGGCAGATAGAAAAGCCGAGCTCCACGCAGAAAATTTTATGTTTAACAGGGAAAAACAGATTGAATATCTGGCTTCTGTTATGAATCGCAAGCCCATAATTGTGGCACCTTACGATGCTGAACTCTTCGGCCATTGGTGGTTTGAAGGCCCTGCCTGGCTTAATTACCTGATTCGTAAGGTCGACTCAGAACAAAAAACGTTCCGGCTCATTACCCTTTCCGAATATCTGGAGGAATACCCGGTCAATCAGGCTTCAACACCTTCCATTTCCAGTTGGGGATACAAGGGCTTTCACGAAACATGGCTTAATGGGACAAACGACCGGATTTACCGCCATCTGCATCAGGGAGCACAGCTTATGGAGAGGCTGGCGATGAATCATCCACGGGCTGAGGGCTTGACACTGAGGGCGCTCAATCAAGCGGCAAGGGAGCTGCTGCTGGCGCAGGCAAGCGACTGGGCCTTTATGATCAACTCGGGCGCCATGGCAGACTATGGGACTCAACGGACAAAGACGCACCTCTTGCGACTGGGCAGGCTTACGAAAGAAATTGAAGACCGGAAGATAGATGAAGACCGGCTTTCAATGATTGAGAGCCAGGACAACATCTTCCCACAGATTGACTACCGCTCTTATAATAATTAGAACTAAGGTAACTATTCAGGTGGATAGACTGAAGGCTGTTAGATTACTTCGGCCTTCGGCCTTTAACCTTCAACCTGAATAGTTACGAACTAAGGTACTAATGGCATGTATGTCGTGATGATTACTCCAGAATGCGCTCCGGTTGCGAAAGTCGGGGGTTTGGGCGATGTTGTTCAGGGTCTTTCGCGTGAGCTCGCAATACGGGGGAATGCTGTAGAGATTATCCTCCCTAAATACGATTGCATGCGGTACGATCTAATTTCCGGTCTCCATAAGACATACAGTGATCTCTGGGTCCCTTACCATGATCAACATTTTCATTGCGATGTATACCTTGGTTTTGTGGATGGGTTAAAATGCTTCTTTATTGAACCCCACTCTTTTAAGAATTTCTTCAATCGGGGCATATTTTACGGACATCATGATGACCCTGAGCGTTTTGCTTTTTTTTGCAGAGCAGCATTGGAGTTTATGCTGAAGACAAATAGGCACCCTGAAATTATCCATTGCCATGATTGGCAGACCGGACTTGTGCCGGTACTTCTATCTGATATGTATAAATATTTAGGAATGACCCATCCCAGGGTTTGCTATACCTTGCATAATCTTAAACATCAGGGTGTCGTAGGGGAACATACGCTTCGACAGGTCGGCCTTAATCCTGCCGATTATATGACTCAGGACCGGCTTCAGGATAACTTTAACCACAGTGCTATCAATTTCATGAAGGGAGGAATTGTCTATTCTAACTTTGTGACAACTGTTTCTCCCCGATATGCCTGGGAGATAAAAAATTCAGATCTTGGCTTTGGGCTCCAGCATACCCTTCATGTGCATAGCATTAAATTTGGAGGACTTTTGAATGGTATTGATTACAATGTATGGAATCCTGAAATCGATCCATATATATCGTGTCGGTATTCAATTAATACCATTGATGATAAATACAAAAATAAAGAGGCCCTCCGTAATAAACTATGGCTCAGACACGATTTCAAACCGATTGTCTCTGTGATAGGTCGATTAGATCATCAAAAGGGTGTTGATTTAATACGGCATGGTATTTTTTATTCTTTGGCAAACGGCTGCCAGTTTGTCCTGTTAGGGTCGAGTCCTGAACCAGCTACCAATAATGATTTTTTGGGGCTAAAGCACTATTTGAATGATAACCCGGACTGCCACCTTGAAATCTCATATAATGAAGAATTGGCCCATCTGATTTATGCAGGTGCCGACATGATTCTCATACCAAGCGCATTTGAACCGTGCGGCCTGACACAGATGATCGCCATGAAATGCGGAACTGTTCCCATTGTTCGAAATACCGGCGGATTGGCAGACACAGTCTTTGACGCGGATTACGCCCAAAAACCATATCATGAACGTAATGGCTACGTGTTTAATGATTTTGATAATGAAGGGGTCGAATCCGCTCTGAAACGGGCCATAGGCCTCTGGTATATCTATCCCAAATATTTTCGGGAACTGATGATTAATGGGATGCGATATGACTATTCCTGGAACCATCCCGCAGATCATTATCTAAATATTTACAATTATATCAAGGAGTAACCAAGTCCCTCCCCACAAAAAATTAATTTTTTACAAAGCTCCTCAACCCCCGGCTTCTGCTGGGATGTCTCAACTTCCTCAGTGCCTTCGCCTCTATCTGACGTATACGCTCTCTGGTAACAAAGAAGTCCTTGCCGACTTCTTCAAGGGTGTGATCTGATTGTTCTCCGATCCCGAAACGCATTCGAAGTATTTTCTCTTCTCTTGCTGTCAAGGTACTAAGAGCAATCCTGGTTTGTTCGACCAGATTTATATTTATTGTGGCATCATCCGGAGGCTCGGCCTCTTTATCCTCAATAAAATCCACTAAATGGCTTTGTTCGCCATCGCCCAGGGGAGTCTCTAAAGATATGGGATCTCTGGCCATCTTTAAAATCTGGGACACCTTGTCCCTGGGCAATCCCAGGTGCTCAGCAACCTCCTCCGGCGCAGGCTCTTTCCCTGTCTCTTGTATCAGGGTTCTTGTAGCCCAAACAACCTTGTTCATGGTCTCCACCATATGGACAGGTATGCGAATTGTCCTGGACTGATCGGCAATAGCCCTGGTGATTGCCTGACGAATCCACCATGTTGCATAGGTGCTGAATTTGTAACCTCTTTTATACTCAAACTTATCAACGGCCTTCATAAGACCTATGTTGCCCTCTTGTATAAGATCAGAAAGATGCAGGCCCTGATGGAAATACTTCTTGGCAATGCTGACAACAAGACGGAGATTGGCCCAAACAAGATGCTTTTTGGCATCTCTGGCCAGTTCAACTCCTTTGTTGAACCGGAAAATAACGTTCTTCAGCTCACTGGCATGGAGCCCGGACTTAGCCAGAAATTCTCCCTCTGAAATATTGCTTAATTTCCGTTTTTCCTGATTGAATGCCTGGTATAGCAGATCTTGAAAACATTTTTCAATGCGCGCCTTTCCAAAGGCCTTCATCATGGAACACCGGTTTTCCTTGAGCGTCTGTTTAATCGCGTTCAAGGCATCATTATCCAGACCGGGCTTTATGGACCTTAGAAGCCCACGATTTTTTTCCTGAAGTATCTGAACCTCATCCAGAATATTTCTGAGACGGGCTTTTCCACCTCCTGAATTGGCCAGCTTTTTAACTTTAATGTGATTTACACCTGAATCTTCTTCAGCCACATAACCAACATTCTTCACAATGGCCCAAGCTTGCTTGAGAAAGGCATCAGCTACATCGGGAATAGATAATGAGGCCTCTACAAAAGTTTGCTCTCCTTCCTCCATAGCCTTTGCTATGGCGATTTCCCCTGTTCTACTGAAAACCCTATCGCCCATCTCCTTGAGGTAGATTCTTACAGGGTCTACACTCCCGCCCTTCCCTTCATCCAGATAAACGTCCTTTACATCATCACTTGATTTCTCTTTAACTACAACCTCAACAAGTTCTACCACATCCTCTTTAAACAACCCCGGTGTGGAGCCGTCATCCAACTCATGGACGTCTTTGTCTTCTTGATCAATATCTCTATATAGGCTTTGCCCTCCCTCATACTTTCCACGACATGTCCGGCCGGCTTTTTTTGTCCTTTTAGAAACAGGTTTCTTGATATTTTCCTCCCCACTGGTTGGCTGATCCTCCATCAAGTAGTACAAATTACAGCTCTCTTCTTCCCTCATCAATTCCTCCTTTTTCTCAAAGGTGGCATCAAATTGGACTTTATGGCCTGCAGTTCCTGAAGATACTCACCTGAGCTGTAGTATCTGCCTCAAGAGATCTTCATCATCCACCACCTCTGCAGGGGCTTTGATCTGTTCCAAAACATTCCATCTCAAGACCTTATTGCGACGATCCTCACAATATTTTTTCAGGTCTGAAAGTATCTTTTCTTCCATATCCTCAAATGGGGCAAAATCTGCAGAAAGTCGCATGGCCAAAGTCCTCAATTCAGGTACAGGCTCAAGCTGATCATACAGGTCAGAAAGATTGAGATTCCCTGACATACTGTAGAGATGCGACATTGCCATCCAAAGCTCCCTCAAAGACGGGACCTCAATCCACAGATCCAGGCCTGCGTCCAAAAAGGTCTTCATATACTGGGGATGCCCGAGCAGAAAACTTATCAGCTTGGCCTCCGCCCTATTTTCAGGACCCTTGCGGTTTTTGACTTCAGCAGACAATCCATAACGCTTTCTAATATTGGGAACAATAGTACTGGAATTGCCGGCATTCAGACGTTCCCAAAGGCTTTCCTCTCTCACTCCTAATTTCTGGGCCACATGCCCTAATAGAAGCGATTTCCTGACCGGATCACTCACAGGTTGAAGGATCGATAGCACATCTTCTGTTGTCCTGAACCTACCTTCCGGGTCTTTTCCATAGGATGCCAGGCCTTGCTGAATAGCAAAATCAAGACCGGAACCGGCTGTATCTACCAAGGCCTCCCAGGAATCCTTGCCCTCACGCCCGACAAAGCTATCCGGGTCATCTTCAGCAGGAAGATTAAGCACCTTGACCCTGAGATTCAGTTTGTAAAAGAACGGAAGCGCCCTGAGGGCAGCCTTGACCCCTGCAGCATCGCCGTCAAAAACTAGAATCCAGTCCTTGCAAAGTCCTCTTAATTGCTTGACATGGTCTTCAGTCAAGGCCGTGCCGAGTGTTGCAACAACCTGGTCTATATCAGACTGAGCCAAGGCCAGGAGATCCATGTATCCTTCAACCACATAGCCTCTGCCGGCCTGTCTGATTGCCCCTTTGTTTTGAGACAGACCGTAAAGGACCCTGCTTTTGTTGTAGACAGGAGTTTCAGGAGAATTCAGGTACTTGGGATGGCCATCTTTCAGGATACGACCGCCCAAAGCCACTGCCTTTCCGGACCTGTCAAGGATAGGAAAGATAATCCTCCCGCGAAAACGGTCATAGCATCCCTTCCCGCTCTCCCTGGAAACAAGCAAACCTGCCTTTTCTGCCTTGTCGAGTGATAACCCTTCAGTCTTTAAATGATTTATAAGACCATCCCACCGGTCATTGGCCCAGCCCAGCCGAAACCTGGAAATGATATCTGATTTCAGACCACGCCTTTCAAGATATGCCCGTGCATCACTGCCCCCGGATGAATGAAGGAGATTTTTGTGATAAAATCCTGCTGCCGCCAGATTGAGACTGACCAATTCTTCCGTCTCCATATGACGCTTTTGATCAAGGGATGATCTCGGTCTTTCGGGAATGATTATGCCGTAACGGTTGGCTAGGGCCTTTACTGCTTCCACAAAGCTCATGCCCTGCATCTTCATGAGGAATTTGAAGACGTCTCCGCCTTCGCCGCACCCAAAACAGTGAAAAATCTGTTTTTCTTCGCTGACTGAAAAGGAGGGATCTTTATCCGGATGGAAGGGACAGAGGCCGATCCAGTTTCGGCCGCTCTTTTTCAACGGCACATATTCTCCGACGACCTGCCGGATATTTGCAGCTTCTAGTACGTTTCTAAGGACGTCTTCAGGAATATATGAACTCACGCCATACGCCCTTTAACTCAACATACCTAAAGGAGATGATGCATGAAGGATCAAGGATTCCCCTCTCCAAAAATCCGACCGCAAAGTCATGGAAACCACTACTTTGTTGGACGGTCATATTAACAAGGCAGGCCGGTCTGTCAATAACCGAATTGATGATTGATGATTGATGATTGATGATTGCTCCAGCGTTCTATTCTCATGATTTTTCCATTCAGAACTCACGAATCAACGGTTCAGATTTTCGGTAAACCCTTGACCCTTGACCCTTGACCCTTGACCCCTGACCCCGTAAACGGTTGCTACAAATGCCGGCAAGAGCTGTCTGGAAATCCTTGGGAAGACGGGTAAGACGGCCGGATCTATCCGTTGCTGCGTGAACGGTATAGCCCCTAACCAGCAAACGCTGGTCAT
>JAUWHV010000029.1 GCA_030605675.1 Deltaproteobacteria bacterium
GATGGATATTAACGATTATCCAGCCGATGTTGGCTACTGTATAGACTGCAAAACCAGAACGTTTTTTTCTTATGTTCAGTATTGCCCCTATTATACTGAGAGCGGTTAGTGTCCAGGGAAAAATATGATTCATGATTCCGCTGAAAATACTCCATCTGCTGCGTTACTTCAATTTCCTCGTCCATACGACGCACAATACAATAAATTTTGAATTTTGAATTTTGAATGTTGAATTAAGGTATATGTTTATAGAGACAATTTTGAATGTTGAATTAAGGTGTAATTTTTTTTAAGTGGGTATCCACTTTTTTTTATAATCCTCTTCCATAATTCAGCATTCAGCATTCAGCATTCAGCATTGCCTCACTTAAGGTGCGGCAACATAGCCTTGAACGTTGGAGTCCCAGCCTTCCCAAGAAGCTCGTAAACCGCCATCTCTGCCGGTCCTACAGATGCTCCGATGGCTTCCATCCGGCTCAAAGCCAATTTAGTATTTTGCTTTTCCCTGGATGATATTGCATCAGCCACTATCCATGGTCTGTATTCCATTTTGATTGCACAAACGGCAGTCTGATAAACGCATATATGGGTCTCGACCCCCACCATAATCAGAGTATTAACAGCAGCAGGCAGACTGGCAAGGACCTGTTTCATATTATAGTTTGCCAGGGCATTGAACTCAATCTTGTCCACACAGGTGACATCCGCAAGCAGCTCGGCAAGCTGAGGTACAAATGGTCCGAGGCCTTTTTCATATTGTGTTGTTGCTACAATAGGTATCTCCATAGCCTTGGCACAGTGTATCATAAGGGCGGTATTGGCTATTACCCTGTCTGCTTTATGAATGGCCTTCATGAGGCGCTCCTGGGGATCAATGACCAGGAGGCAACAGCGTCTGGGGTTCAGGATATCAAGGTGATCAGGTTTCATACACTAACTCCTTACAAAAAAAGGACGCGTGTATTATAACACGCGTCCTTTTTTGTCGAAACTGGAAATTCGAAATTAGGTAACAAATCTACATCGTTGTGTTTTTCCCAATTTCAAATTTCAAATTTCTACTATTCTTCTCCAACGTATTTAGGCCTTGTTGTAATACGCGCAAGGATAACTCCTACAATCAGCAAGGCCCCTGAGATATAGAAAGCAGTGTTCAGGCTGCCTGTCATATCTTCAATTGTACCGCCCAGTCTTGCCATGAAAAAGCCTGCTCCCCAGCCGAGAAATACCAGGCCGTAGTTGAATCCGAGGTTCTTGGGCCCGTAGAAGTCTGCAGTAAAGGATGGCAACAAGGCAAGACCGCCGCCATACTGCCAGTAAGCAATACCTACGACCAGGAACAGAAGCACGACATTCTGCATCGCAATGACAAACGGCAATGAGAACAGGCATAGGGCAGATATAGTACAGTTCATGCAGTAGGCATTAACCCGCCCCATCTTGTCTGAATAAAATCCCGTACCGACCCGTCCGGCTGCATTGATAAAACCTCCAAACGAGACAAGAATCCATGCGTTTGCCGCAAGGAATGGAATGTTCTTGCCTGCATGAACCATCATGCCTTTAGCGTTCGCAATGATCAGAAGCCCGGACTGTGTAGTGAGCATGAACATGAATACCAAGGCAAAGAACTGCCATGTCTTCACCATCTCAGAGGCATTCCAATTATGCTTGGTTGCCGCTGCCATCTGCTTGGCGGTTGCCGCAACTTTAGGGGCTGGAGGCACATATCCTTCAGGAGGCGTTCGCAGGAGCTGACCCGCAATGATAACCACCACGGCGAACAGTATTCCCAGACCCACAAAGCTCCCTGTTATGCCATAGTGATCAATCAAATACTGTGCCAGAGGGCCGATATACAGGGCCGCCCCTCCATAACCGCCTACCACGAGACCTGCAACCAGACCTCGTTTATGAGGACCGAACCACTTCAGGGCCGCAGGGGTGGGGGAGGCATAACCAATACCCATACCAATGCCGCCAAGTATGCCGAAACCAAAAACCAGCCCAGCATAGCTCTTCATCAATCCGGCAACAATACAACCTGCGGCAAGGAAAAGGCCGCCCACGGTTGCACCCACCTTGGGACCGAACCTATCCTGTATGCGGCCTCCGGGGATCATTAACAAGGCAAAGATGATAATGCATAGAGAAAATGGCGTTGCAGCCTGGGCATTGGTCAGATAGGTCCAACCTGCATTCATGCCCTCTTGAATGACTTGACCAGCCTTGTCCACATCGACCAGGGAAGATTTCCATATGCTCCAGGCATATAATATGCCCAGACAAAGGTTGATAGCAGTGCCTGCAAAGGTAGTTATCCAGGCCTGCGCCGGTTCTTTTGTAACTTGACCTGTCATATATTTATCTCCTTCTTAAAGACGCTCTAATGCCATGAACTATTCCTTCATCAGCGCCTTTTTGCTCTCTTTCAGCTCTTCGAGCATGTCCTGTGACATCTTATGGATTTCAGTGACAATATCGGGATTTGCCAATGTAGTCGTGTCACCTGGGTCCTTGCCATTGGATATGGCTGCCAGTACCCTGCGCATAATTTTTCCGGAGCGTGTTTTTGGCATATCCGGTACGATCCAGACCTTTCTCGGCCTTGCGATTTTACCAATGGAGTCACAGAGACTCTGTGAAATCTTGGCAGCCAATTCCGGACTGGGATCGTATCCGGGCCTTAAAGAGACATACAGGTCAGGGACCATTCCCTTTATTTCATCTGCCACAGGGACAACCGCCGCCTCTGCCACTTCAACGACGTCAAGAGAAGCGGACTCGAGTTCCTTGGTCCCCAACCGGTGCCCTGAGACATTGATTACATCGTCAATTCTTCCAAGGATACGGAAGTATCCATCCTTGGATAGCATGGCGGCATCGCCGGCAAGGTATGGCCAATCACGCCAATTCTTGCTGTTTTTGTCTTTGCAGTACTTTGCATAATACGTAGAGATATATCGGTCACGGTCCCCCCATATGGTCTGGAACTGGCCGGGCCATGGATTTTGTATGCATATATTTCCTGCCTTTCCCGTTCCTGCCTTGAGTTCGTTTCCATCATCATCATAAATTATCGGATGGATACCAGGCACACCGGGACCCGCACTCCCCGGCTTCATCGCTCTCAGTGCAGGCACGGTACTGCAGAGAAAACCTCCGTTCTCTGTCTGCCACCATGTGTCAACTATTACGGCCTCACCCTTTCCGACTACCTCATGATACCATTTCCACACCTCGGGCTCGATTGGCTCACCAACAGTAGTCATGTGCTTGAAGTGATAATTGTACTTGGCAGGTTCGTCAGGTCCGACCTTTCTCAGTGCCCGTATGGTTGTTGGTGCAGTGTGGAAGATATTTACATCAAGCTCTTCTGCTATCCTCCATGCCCGTCCGGCGTCAGGATAGGTAGGTACGCCTTCGAAAATAACCGAAGATGCGCACAAGGCCAATGGGCCGTAAACAATGTATGAATGACCGGTAATCCATCCGATATCCGCCATGCACCAGTAAACGTCCTCCGGATGGATATCCTGGATATATTTTGACGTGCCTGTCACATAGGCAAGAAAGCCCCCTGTGCTGTGCTGGCATCCCTTGGGCTTTCCCGTAGTGCCGCTGGTATACATTAGAAATAGTGGGGCTTCGGCAGGCATGGGTACCGGGTCAATTTTTTTACCGCGATAGTCCTTGAGTAAATCATTGACGATATAATCACGACCATCAACCGTGGGCGTCGGACTCGAATTTTTGCCCGGATAACGTTGCCATATCAGGACCTTGTCAACGGCCTGGCCTTCCTTTTCCGCCTTTTCAACAGCTATGTCGGCGTTTGCTTTATGATCAAGGAGCTTGCCGCCCCGGTAATAACCGTCAATGGTTATCAATACATTGCTTTCGGAGTCCACGATCCTGTCAGCGCATGCCTTGCCGCTGAAACCTCCGAAGACCTCGGAGTGAATAATGCCGAGCCTGGCGCAGGCAAGCATCGTTATCGGGAGTTCCGGCACCATAGGCATATGAAGTGTTACCCTGTCTCCGGCCTTCAGGCCCGCAAATTCACGAAGGAGTGCAGCAAATTCGTTGACTCTTACATAGAGTTCCTGATAGCTGATATGTTGAATTCGTTCATTCTCAGGCTCAGGGACCCAGTGAATTGCCGTCTTGTTTTTGTTTTTCTCAAGATGTCTGTCCACACAGTTGTAACACGCATTTATCTTCCCGCCCACAAACCACTTCCAGCAAGGCGCATCACTTGTATCAAGGATCGTATCCCAGTACTTGTACCAGTCCAGTAAATCGGCATATTCCTTGAAGCATTCAGGGAAATTATCAAGGCTAAAGCGATCATAGACAAATTCGTCTGTCATATTCGCCTGAGAATTAAATTTTGTGGAAGGATAAAACAAGTCTTCCTCTTTCCAGTGAACAGCAATTTCTGCTTCAGATGTTTTTGCAACTTCTTTTTTGGCCATAGATCAAACTCCTTAATGCTTTTATAGTGAAATCCAACTAGTTGTCAGGTCAAACAAGAAATGTCATTTCGACCGCATGGAAAAATCTAAGACTTCTCGGTCGTCAAGACTCCTTCAAAATGACAGAGTATCGTTGACACGACACCAGTAACCATTGGGAGCAATAGTGTTATTACAACCTTCCAGCCTTCTTGTTTCAGGCAGGCCGGTTACCATCCTGGCTATTTTCTAAATTTTTTTGATCGTATCCAAATTCAGATAATTGTCAAGAAATTAGTTAAGCTAAGAGCTGAAAATAGCCGTTCATGGCTTGAAACTTGAAATTGGAAATTGGAAATTAGAAAAAGATGAAGCGAGTTTACGAGCTGAAATATAAGTCCAAATTTTAATTTTTCAAATTATCCTCCAGGAACATATGATTTGTCTCGGTAATTAATGAAAAAACGCCAGATGGCCGATATTAGCATATGTTTTATAGGCAAAATAGTAGATGCCTTTCCAAAATTATTTTGTTTCGCCTATCTTTCCGGATCTTATAATTTATCTCGATAATTCATTGAAAAGGCTGAAAAATGGCTGAAAAAATACTCATAGTAGATGATAATGATTTTAATCTCAAACTTCTTGGCGGTATCCTTAAAAAAGAGGGATATGAAATAATCGAAGCCGTTGATGGTGAGGAAGCTGTAGACCTCGCACTTCGCGAACTGCCGGATCTTATACTGTTGGATGTTATGATGCCGAATAAAGACGGTTATGAGGCCTGTTCCGAAATTAAAAGCGACAATCGCACTACGAACATCGCCATAATTTTTCTCTCGGCCAGGGCTGAAGCAGAAGACAAGATAAAGGGCCTGGAGTTAGGTGGGGCTGATTATGTGACCAAGCCCTTCGACAAGGGAGAGGTCCTGGCAAGGGTCAGGGCTCAGTTAAAGATTCAAAATCTGACCAAGAGTCTGATCCGGGCCAATAAGGAATTGCTCGAAAAACAGGAAAGCCTTGATAATGATTTAAAGGCAGCGGCTGAAATCCAGAAAAGTCTGCTTCCCAAGGCTTTACCTAGTATCCAAAGCATAGACGTGTCGTGGAAATTTATGCCCTGTCAAAGAGTCGGGGGGGATCTTTTTAACCTCCTTCGACTGGATGAGGATCATTGGGCTATTTACATGCTCGACGTCAGCGGCCACGGTGTCCCCTCGGCCATGGTATCGGTCTCTGTCTCCCAGATGCTGAGGCCGCAAACCGGCTACGTAGTAAAAAAGTCTATAGTACCTCCACCTTACTATACTATCGTGTCTCCGCCCGACGTTCTTAGCGAATTAGACATGGAGTATCCCATAGATCGATTCGAGAAGTTCTTCACCATCAGCTATCATGTGCTCAATATAAGAAACGGGATTCTCAAATACAGCAATGCCGCCCATCCTTTTCCTGTGCTCTTACATCCGGACGGCACGATGGAGCTATTGGATAAAGGCGGGACGATTATCGGAATGGGTGGCGTCCTCCCTTTTGAAGAGGGGGAGAGACAACTGTGCTTCGGAGATAAGTTGATCATCTATACGGATGGAATAGTGGAGTATCAAGACAGAAAGGGATTATTCTATGGTGAGGATCGCTTTTATATGGAGTTGCAAAAATTAAAGGATGAACCTGTTTCCGTAATAATGGATGGCATCATAGAGTCTGTAATGCATTTCGGAGAACATAATGAACCGCGAGACGATATCAGTCTGCTGGGCCTGGAGTTTAAAGGAAACGAAAAAAATGGTGCATCACAAGGAAAGAAAAAGGAGAAGGGGGATTCATGAAGAATAAATTATTTCTTAATGGTCTGTTTGTTATCTTTGCTCTTTTGTTTTGTAGTGCCGCTTTCGGAGACACCACCAAAAGAGTTTTCATTATCCATAGCTATGAAAAAGGACACGTATGCGGTCAGCCTCAGGAAGATGGCATAATCAAGGCCTTTCAAGAATCTGATCTGGAAATAGGCAAAGATGTTGAATTTCAACATTTCTACATGGATACCAAAAAGACCTATACTACCACTGGTGAAATTGAACAAAGGGGTGGATTGGCTCTTGAAAAAGTCAAAGAGATCAAGCCGGACGTAGTTCTTGTCCTGGATGATAATGCGGTCAAAACAGTTATGATGCCTTTAATAGGCAGCGATATCCAGGTGGTTTTTTGCGGCATGAACGGTCAGCCCGAAGACTACAATATGAAGAAACATTTCATGGACAGCCGCAGGAAACCAGGGGCCGATGTCACAGGTGTATATGAAAAGCTGTACCTGGTCAGGTCCCTGGGTGTAATGAAGGCTGTCCTCCCTGAGCTCAAGAAAGTATTGGGTATCACTGATTATTCGCCGACTGGTAATGCAATAACAAACCAGTTTAAAAGGGAGATTGAGGAGGAAACTCCTCCCGTGGCCTTTGAACTCGTGAGGGTAAAGGATTTTGCAGAGTACAAAAAGGTGATCTTCCGTGTAAATGAAGACCATGAGATCGGCGCAATCTATCCCGCAGCCCTATCGCTCAGGACGCCTGAAGGCACGACATATACAGCTCCTGATATTTTCAGATGGACCATCAAGAACTGCGAAAAACCGGACATGGCGTTAAATTATTTTTTCTCCAAGCTCGGGATCTTCGGAGGGGCGGCTGTGGATTTCAAGGCCATGGGACATCAGGCAGGCACCAAGGCGGTTAAGATTATAAAAGGGTCCAGGGCCGGAGATCTCCCCATAGAAGATGCCGACAAATACGCTATTGTGTTCAATCTAGCCAGGGCAAAAGAGCTTGGCATCAATATCCCATTTGAAATTCTTGGAGCTGCTGATTTTGTCTATGAAGAAATCATTTTAAAGTAGCTGCATGGGAGATAATGATAATGAACAGGGCTTCTTTTATTATTTTAACAGGCTTTCTGATTGTCATTTTTGTAAGTACGGCATTGGCCTCTTCTCCAAAAAAGATTTTCTGTGTGCAGAGTTATGATAAAGGCAATGTTTGCGGGGCAAGGATTGAGGCCGGGGTGCTCAAATCGTTAAAGAATCTGGGATATGAGGAAGGAAAGAATATAGAGCTCTTTCACTTCTATATGGATACCAGACACGAATATATAAAATCGGAAGAGGTGAAGATGAGGGGCAAGCTTGCCTTGAAGCAAATAAAAGAGGTTGATCCTGACCTTGTGTTGATTATTGACGACAATGCCTGTGAACACGTAATGCTTCCCCTGGCTAAGAGCAAGTATCCTATCGTTTTTTCAGGTATGAATGTTCGTCCTGAATACTATGACAACATCACGGATTTTATGAAAACACGGGAGCGTCCGTCATTTAACATTACGGGCGTGACGGAAGAAGCCCCCTATGAGGCAACTATCAAGTTGTTGAAAGAGTTGGTCCCCGATGCCAAAAAGATGGTGGCCATCTCATCGACAGGCGCTCCATTTCTGACCCTGATGGCCAAGGACTTTGAACAGAAGATCACTGCCCATCCTGAGAACTATCCAATAAAACTTGATAAAATGGAATATATACGCACATTTAAGGAATATAAATCACTAATAGAGAAATATGAAAAGGCTGATCATATTGATATCATATTTAATATTATCCTTACTACCTTGGAAGACGAGAATGGAAAGGGTGTGCCGCTAAGGGAAGCCCTTGGATGGATGGTCAGAAATCAGAACAAACCCGGCTTTACCTGGCTGGCAGACTGGGTTCCAATGGGATATCTGTGTTCTGCAGGCATTGATCTTCCTATGTGTGGAGATCAGGTGGCGCAGAAAGTGGTTCAAATACTTAACGGAAAAAAGCCTGGTGATATTCCAATTGATGAGCCAAAGGATCAATCTATTGTCTTAAATCTGGCAAGGGCTGAGCAATTGGGGATAACCATCCCCGTTTCTATTTTGGAAGCAGCAGCTAGGGTATATCGCAGCATGAGCGTTTATCCTGAGTATCAAATAGCCGGGCGTTAATATGAAGAGGCCTCTTCTATACAGCTTAAGATCAAAGCTTATTTTTACAACTTTAATAATACTTGCCCTTCCCATGTCCATTGCCACTTTCTATGCCATTGGATCCTTTGATAAGTATATAAAACAGGAGGTAGAAAACGAACTTCAATCTAAT
>JAUWHV010000014.1 GCA_030605675.1 Deltaproteobacteria bacterium
GAAGAGGGGAGAGACCATTATGTCCTATATGTTCTGAGAAGACTTGGGGGTATCGACTTTGAACATCCAAAAAGCAAGCTTATGCGTGAGGGTGTTTATATCCGTGAGGTCCCGGTTGTAGGAGGTAAAATATCGTATAACGGCCCGTTTCTGGTCGATGACTATCTATTCACCGCAAGATACGCTAAAGGAATCCCCAAAATAAATCTTCCTGGTCCATCGACTGCTATCGATTGTCTCTACGATGAATACTACAAAGGGGATATTGAGAAGATGGCAATGGATTATGCAGGGGCCATTCGACAGGAGGTTGAAAACCTTATTAGTTCCGGTTGCCGGGTAATCCAGTTTGACGACCCTGTGCTTCTAAGAAACCTTGATCATGCCGGAAAGTGGGGGCTTAAGGCGCTCCAGTCGTGCTTCAGCGGTCTTGAGAATGATGCCCTTTACATAGTCCATATATGCCGTGGATACCCACACAAGTCTTTGGAGAAAAGAGAAATCGATTACAAGGCAAAAACGGAATATTACAGTCATATTCTGGACTGGCTTAGCGATTCCACAATAGACGTATTATCCATAGAGGGACAGAAGAGTAATCTGGATCTCTCCGTGCTGCCTGCTGTTGGGAGAAAGTCTGTAATGTTGGGGGTTGTGGATGTAGGATCTGACGAAATCGAGACTGTGGAGCAGATTGTGGAAAGAGGCAATGAGGCCCTGAAGTATCTTAAAAAGGATCAGCTTATCCTGTCGCCTGACTGTGGAATGCTTCAACTTTCGTTATCGTCGGCCAAAAAGAAACTGATAAATATAGCTGAAGCAGCATTGACACTCAACCGCGCGTAGCTTTCACCTTTTTTATATTGAACATTATATTCTTATCATTCCAGATAATTTTGTCTGGATTTTTGAAATGATTCATAATAGCTATCTGAAATTTAATTAAAGATTCTTCAAATTCTTTCCTGGAATACAGACTGAATGTAGAATAATGATGCTTTTGGGCTTGCGTTACCAGCCATTCTAAATTAGTTTTTCGCTTATAAGTGAAGTATTCAATAGATTCTAAAATTAGATCAGGTATCTTTTCTAATGTTTCTTCTAATTTATTTATTTCAAAGAGGCGTTTCTCTTTTTCATGAAATTTAGGGAAAAATTTTCCCCAAATATTCCCTTTATTCTGGCTTCGTAATCGGGTGTAAATAAATAATCGTCCTTTATTTTTTAAAACTCTGGATGATTCCTTTAGAAAATCTAAAAGGTTGAAATGATGTACAGCATTAAAGGTGACTAAAACATCAAAATAGTTGGCAGCTAATGGTAAAGCCATTGCCGATGTTCTTATAGTATTGAACTCTTTTATATTGCGTTCCTTTAAATTCTTGTCAAGCCTCCTCAACATGTTTTCGTTATAATCAATGCAACTGAGATAGAGACCTTTGCCGATATAATTAAATAATTCTATATCATATCTTCCTCCTCCACAACCAATATCTGCCCCTATAATTTTCGCTAAATTTCCCAGTTTATTTTTTATGAATAAGATTGGTTCTATATCCGTAGTTCTTAAGTCTTCGTATTCGTGCGCAATTTTTGAAAAATGGTGGTGAGTCTTTTTCATGGTTTAAAAACTTTTATGCCTTTAACTATAATTTCGCTGTTTTGGTTAATTCACTTGAAAAGGTCTTCTTCAGGAGCGCCGTACCCAGATGGCCTGGGGGCCCTTCTCTCCCATTTCTTCTGCGTACATCACTGAATCACCCTCGGCGAGATCATTAAATGCCATATCCTTGACAGCATTACGATGAAAGTAAATATCTTCGCCAACCGGGTTTTCGATAATGCCATAGCCTTCGGCAGATAGGATCTCTCTAACAATACCAACAGGGTGGCCTTCATGGTACTTTACCATTCCTTGTCGCTTGCGATTATACTCTCTGAGTTGACGGTCCAGGACATCAAAACACGAAACAATCAGTGGTCTTACCTTTTCGCCCTTGTGCTTGACTGCAAACGTGTCCTTTGGCACTGAAGCTACCATATGTACCTCGAAAAGGCCAAGGCGATGGTGTTTAGTCCCAATTAAGGATATGCGAAAGTGGTGCACGATGCCGGGATGGTGCTTCTGGATTTTGTCGATTTCCTCGTCAATTTTTTCCTCCCACTCTGGTAGCAACGTTATATTAAAGGCTTCAATGTGACGGTCCATTTTATCCTCCTTGTCAGGAATAATACCCGGAGCAGATCCGGTTAGTATGATTCATGGTAACTACTCACGTAGTTACGATTCATGAATCATACTCATAATATGGATAAATTACTATTTTTTTTGAGTTGGCCGGCTTTATATTTTTCAAAAATACGGTCAAAGGTCCTCAGGCAAGTCCTCAGGTGGCAACAGGTTACCCCAATCGGTCCGCTTCCGCATCTCCTCATGGGTTTTCCCGGACACGAAATCCTTGCCCTGACGAAGCTCCCAGCCCCCGCCGAGCGCCTTGTACATGGCAACCAGGTTGACTGCGACAGACCCGGTAGTTGATGCCAGGTTGTCTTGCTGCTGCGTCAAGTATCTCTGCGCATCCACTACCCGCTGATAGGAGGCCAAACCTTCGCGGTACTGGATCAGGGAAAGGTCCACCGAAAGCTGGTATTGTACGACGCTTTCAGATAGGAGCCTTGTCTGTTCTTGCGTTTGCAAAAAGCCCACCATGGCGTCTTCCACCTCTTGAGCAGCCTGAAGAACCGTGTTCTGGTAGTTGACCACGAGTTGCTGGAACCGGGCATCCTGTACGCGAACATTATTCTTGAGACGTCCGTAGTTCAAAATGGGCCACTGGAGCGTGGGACCGACGAAATAGGCAACGCTGCTACTATTGAAAAGGCCGCTGAAATGGGCATTGTTGGAAAAAACACCACCTTTTTCACTTGACTGCAGTCCTATGGATCCCTTTAGCGAGAACCGGGGGTACAGTTCTGATTCGGCAATCCCGATTCGAGCGCTCTGTGCTGCAGCTTGAAGCTCTGCCATTCGAATGTCCGGGCGTCTCCGCAGCAATTCCGCTGGAATGCCCACTGCTACTTCCGCAGGCGCTGTGGGAATGGGCTTTGGTTTACCCAGCACATCCCGGACATCAGCCGGGAGGATGCCGAGAAGGATCGCGAGTCCGTTTTGGGCCTGGCGTAAACTAACCTTCAGCCCCGGGATCGATGCCTGTGTCTCTTTTAAAAGGGCCGTGGCTTGGGCGACATCAAGCTTGCTCGCCGCTCCGGCCTCAAAACGCGCCTCGGCAATTCGCAAAGACTCTGTTTGGTTCTTGACGTTTTCCCGTGCAACAGCCAACCGTTTTTCAAACGTACGGATCAAGACATAGGTGCGGGCCACTTCAGCGGTCAGAGTCACAAGGATATCGTCATAGTTCGCAATGGAGGCGTAGAGGCTCGCATCGGCAGACTCGACCCCACGGCGGAACCGGCCCCAGAAATCCAGCTCCCAGGCAGCGTCAAACCCCATCTGGTATTCATGGAAAAATCTGTCCGCACCTTTTCCGTTCGGGGCGTTTTCGCTTAACCCGTTAGCCTTGGCGTCGGCGCTCACCTGCTGAGTTTGAGGATATAGCTGCCCTGTAGCGATCCCAAGCTGCGCACGGGCTTCCAGGATGCGAAGCCCTGCGATTTGCAGGTCCAGGTTCTGTTGGTAGGCGGTCTCGATAAGGTTGTTGAGTACAGGATCATCGAATACAGTCCACCACTTGCTATAATCCGCCGGCTCGCTCTTGATTCTCGGATCTTCCTTCTTGATCCATCCCTCCTCCATTGGTGCATCAGGCCTTACAAAATCCGGTCCGATCACACATCCGCCGGCCAGAAAAACCAGGGCGAGCAAACCAACCCACGATCGACATGGCCTCACAATGACACGGAGAATCCACAATGGGCCGGGGCGGCATCCGGTGAATTTTTCCCGGTGCGCGCTGACCGGCCCATATCTTTTAGAAGTATCAAGGAACATGATAACTAATCCTTTTGTGACGCCGCGGTCTCCGGCTTGACGACCATGCCCGGGCGAACCTTCTGCACGCCTTCAACAATTACCTTCTCGCCTTTTTTCAGGCCCTTCTTGATCACCCATTGGTGCTTGTAGGAAGAACCCACGTCAACAATGCGGCTTTCAACTTTGTTTTCCTGGTTGACAACAAAGACCTGTCGGCAGGCCTGGGATTCCATCAGAGCAGGTTGGGGTATCAATAGCGCATCGGGTTGTTCACCCAGGATCAGCCGGACCGGAGCATACTGCCCCGGGATGAGATCAAAACCTGCTCCTTTCTCTTTTTTGTTCGGAAAAACGGCGCGAACCAGGACGGAATCGGTAGTGGGACTGATTTGGAAGCTGACAAAGTCCAGCTTGCCCTGATGGCAATAATCACTGCCATCCGGCAGTATCAGCACTGCCTTCACTTCCTTTCCCTGAAGTACCTTGCCCTGGCGCTTCTGCAACTGGATCCGGTAAGCCTGTTCACGGGTGATGTTAAAAATCGCGTAGATGGGATCCATCTGTATAAGGGTTGTGAGCACGTCCCGTTGTTCCTGCACCAGGTTGCCTATATTGATGCGGGTTTGCTGTATGCGCCCGCTGAAAGGGGCCGTAATGCGGGTAAAGCTCAGCTCCAGCCTGGCATTTTCGATATTGGCTTTATCCTTGGCGATGGTAGCGATGGTCTCATTCAACTTTGTGACGGCACTTTCTTTTTTCTCCTGGGATGCAGCTCCCTGGGCTGCCAGCTTAGTGTATCGCGCTGCCTCGCTTTTACAGAAAGCAAGAGAGGCCTTGTCACTTTCCAGTTGGGCCGTGTAGCTGTCCAACTGCGCCTTAAACGGCCGAGGGTCGATGAGATAGAGGGGATCTCCTTTTTTTATAAAAGTGCCTTCCTGAAAATAGCGCTCATTGATATAGCCGGATACCTGCGGAATAATATCAACTGTTTTTACGGCTTTGAGAGTCCCGCTGAATTCCATTACAATCGGAACCGTTCCCTGACTTACCTCGGCTATCCCGACATTGGGAGGCGGCGGCGGTTTGGCTGTCTCCTTTTTACGATCGCAGCCAACAAGCAAAAAAAGGAATACCCCCCAGACAGCAAGCATCATGCGCCAGTCTATGGAGCGGTTTTGTTGTCTTTTCTGCATACCTGAAGTCCTCTCTTTTGTTCAGAAATATTCGCCTCAGGCATCCTGAGGTTTTACACTTGTATCATCCGCTGTGTGGAGCTCCTTGGGCACAGTATCTCCGGTTCCACTCTGAGATTTCCCCTCCCTTATCTTTTCAATCACATAATAAAATATGGGTACAAAGATGATAAATAACGTAGCAATGGCCAGACCGCCGACGACCGCAGTACCCAAGGAACGCCGTGCGTTTGCGCCCGCGCCGGAAGCGATTACCAGGGGTATCAGTCCGATTATAAGGGCCAGGGCCGTCATCAGAATCGGCCGCAACCGGATGCGCGCCGCCGTCATGGCAGCCTCCAGGATGGTATCGCCTTGTCTGCGTTGCCTGGCCGCGAACTCCACGATGAGGATGCCGTTCTTGGCGGTCAGACCGATCAGCATGACCAGACCGATCTGACCGTACACGTCCAGATTCATATTCCGTAGCAGTAGCGCCCCCACAGCCCCCAGCATCCCCAGCGGCACGCCCAGCAGTACCATGATGGGCATGGCCCAGCTCTCGTACTGGGCCGCCAGCACCAAAAACACGAAAACCAGCGACAGGCCGAAAATGATGGGCGCCAGGTTGCCGGCCTTGAGCTGCTGATAGGTAATATCCGTCCACTGGGTGCCGAAGCCTTCTGGCAGCACCTGGTCTGCGAGTTCCTCCATGGCCTTGATTGCCTGTCCGGAACTATAACCGGGTGCGTTATTCCCGTTGACGGCAATGGACGTGTACCCGTTGTAGTGGGCGATGTTATAGGGGCCGACCATCGGCTTTATCTCTATGAAGGCGCTGAGATCGATCATCTCACCGTCCTTGTTGCGGACTTTGAGCCGTGTAATGTCGGATTCATCGGAACGGGCATTCGCCTCGGCCTGGAGATATACCCGGTAGACCTTGCCGAACTTGTTGAACTCGTTCACGTATGAAGATCCCATATTGATCTGCAGCGTGTCGAAGATATCAGTAATGGAAACCCCCCTGGTCTTTGCCTTGGCGCGATCCACCTCAATAAAACGTTGCGGAACGTCGGCACTGAAGGTGGTATACACACCGGCAAGCTCCGGCCTCTGGTTCGCATGCCCAATAAAGTTGGAAGCGGCTTTGGATAGAGCTTCGATCCCTTGATTGTTGAGGTCCTGGATTTCAAATGTAAAACCACCTGTGGAACCAAGCCCGGGAATCGCGGGAGCGTTTCCAATCAGCACCAGGGCTTCAGGGATTGCTTTGGTTTTGGCCTGCATACCGGCCATAATGGCATGCAGTTGTGTTTCCGGTGTTTTACGTTCATCCCAGGGCTTTAAGATAACAAAGGCAACACCCGCATATGGTTGACTGATTCCGTCAATGACATCAAAGCCGGACACCTCTATTACGTCAGCCACTCCCGGTGTATTTCGTGCAAGCTCACTGACCTTTTTCATGACGTCTTTCGTGCGCTCAATGGTCGCGGCCTCGGGCAACTCCACAATGGTCAGGAAGTAGCCCTGGTCCTCCTCAGGCACAAACCCTGTGGGTATTGAAGTAAAACAGTACGCTGTAATAAGGCACAAGCCCACAAAGGCCGCCAGTACCAGATACCAGGCCCTGGCCATAACCTTGACGCCGGCAGCATATCCGTTAGCCAGCTTATTGAAACCATTGTTAAAGCCTTGAAAGAAGACGTTCTTCTTTTTGCCTGATGGCGGACGCAGAAACACGCCGCACAGGGCCGGGCTCAGGGTGAGGGAGTTGATGCCCGACAAGCCCACCGCTATTGCAATGGTCAGGGCAAATTGGTTGTAAAGCAGACCGGTCATGCCGGGGATAAAAGCCGCAGGCACGAACACGGCGATGAGCACCAGTGTGGTGGCGATGATAGGCCCTCTCACCTCGGCGAGGGCCTCGGCGGTGATCTGCTTCAGGTCCCGGCCTCCTTCCTCCAGCTTGCGCATGACGTTTTCCACCACCACGATGGCGTCGTCCACCACCAGGGCCACGGCCAGGACCATTCCCAGCAGGCTGAGGGTATTGATGGAAAACCCGAACATCATCATGAATGCAAAGGCACCGATCAGCGACACAGGGACGGCAATGATGGGAATCAGGGTGGCGCGGAAGTTCTGGAGAAACACGAATACCACTAATATGACCAGGGTAATCGCCTCAAGCAACGTTATGATGACCTCATGAACAGACTCCTTGATGAAGTTGGTGGTGTCATAATAGACGACCCATTCCATATCTTCAGGGAAGTACTTGGCAAGTCCTTTCATTGTCTGCTCGATAGCCTTTTTGACCTGGAGCCCATTGGCGTTGCCCAACTGGTAGATACCAATGGTGGCAGTCGGCTTGCCGTCGAGCTTTGTGTCCCAGCTATACTCTTCGGCGCCTAACTCCACCCGGCCTATGTCTTTGATGCGCACCATGGAGCCGTCCGGGTTCGCTCTCACAATGATGTCTTTGAACTGGGAGACCTGATCGAGACGGCCCAGGGTATTGAGCTGAAACTGAAATGCCTGCCCCTTTGGCGCAGGGGCCTGGCCGATTTTGCCGGCGGCTGCCTGCCGGTTCTGCTCCTTTACGGCATTTTGCACATCGACAGCCGTGAGCCCCAGGTTGGTCAGCTTGGCGGGATCGAGCCAGATGCGCATGGCGTACTTCCTCAGACCGAAATTCATTACGGAGGCTACACCCGGAATCCGGGCCAGGGAGTCGGTGATATGAATATCTCCATAGTTTTGCAGGAAACGGCCGTCATGGGTGCTGTTGGGCGAGATCAGGTTGACAATCAGAAGCATGTTTGATGAATTCTTCTGGATGGTAAGCCCGACCTGGTTCACTTCAGGAGGCAGCCCCGGCAAGGCCTGATTGCTTCGCGTCAGCAATTCCATCTGGGCCACATCTTGATCGTAGCCCACGTCGAAGGTCACAGTGATGATGGATTCGCCGTTATTGGTGCTGACGGAGGACATGTAGATCATGCCGGACGCTCCGTTGATCTGCTCTTCAAGGGGCGTGGTCACAGTATCGGAGACCACGCCGGCACCGGCGCCGATGTACTGGGTGGATACCTGCACCTGCGGCGGCACCAGCGGTGGATACTGGGTCACAGGCAATACTATCATGCAGATGCCCCCGGCCAGGATCATGACCAGCGCGATGCACATGGCAAAAATGGGTCGGTTAATGAAGAAGTTCACAATAACACTCCCTTCTGAGGTTGCCGGAACTCAAAGTTGGAGTCAGGACCGACGGTGGTAAGAAAGGCCGGAGTCACCACTCCGATGCCCGCTTCCATGGACTTTCTCTGCGCTAAATTGATAATTATTTTTGACTATCTCGAATTATGAATTCCTCTCTCCTTATGGTTCGGCAGTTTTACTGTTTGTTATAAATATTAAAATCAATCAGGACTTTTTGCAGTGTAATCAGTTTTCAAATAATGTAGCCGTTCACGGCTTGAAACTTGAAATTGGAAAGTAGAAATTGGGGAGAGATGAACGGCTTGAAATTGGAAATTGGAAATTAGGAAAAGATGAAACGAGTTTACGAGCTGGATGTCTACAAACTGGCAGAAGAGTTATCAGATATGGTCTGGCAGGACTTTGATAGGTGGAACAAAAAGTTTCAGACCCGCCTGCCAACGCCTGGCACTGGCGGGCGGGGCAGCAAATTAACCGCTAACAGCTAATACCTAATTTTGTAATAATAAAACATCCTGTTTGACAGGGCGACAGACCGATAATCATTCAACTAATAGCTAACCGCTAATCGCTCATTTTAAGTGTAAGTCTAACCCGGATATCCTTCCCAGGTCATGTCCGGATGGCTTCTGAAAGACCCTGAGGCCGAATTCCGGCACCACAGCCAGTATGTGGTCAAAAATATCCGCCTGGATTGCCTCGTAGTTCGCCCAGATAATATCGTTCGAAAATACGTAAATCTCAAGAGGCAGACCCTCAGGTGTAGGGGCCAGTTGACGTACCAGAAAAGTCAGGTCTTGCCGAATCTTCTGGTGGTTGCGGAGATATGCTATCACATAGGCCCTGAAGGTTCCCACATTGGTCATCCTCCTCCCATTTACGACCTGACTGGTGTCTATACCATGCTCCTTGTTGTACGCATCCAGTTCTGCCTTTTTACGTCTGACGTATTCATTCAGTATCTGTATCTTTTCAAACTTCTCAATCATCTCATCATCGCAAAATCGAATACTGGACTGGTCTATTAAAATAGAACGCTTAATGCGCCTGCCTCCTGAGTCACTCATACCACGCCAGTTCTTAAATGAATCTTCTATTAACTTGTAAGTCGGAATAGTAGTTATTGTATTATCCCAGTTCTGAACCTTTACTGTATGAAGCGCCATATCTACGACAGAACCGTCGGTTCCATACTTGGGCATCTCTATCCAGTCACCAACCCTGACCATATCATTCATTAATATCTGTATACTTGCCACAAATGATAATATAGTATCTTTAAATACAAAAAGTAATACAGCAGTAATAGCACCTATTCCACTTAGAAGTACCCATGGGGACTGATCTATAAGCAGACTAATTGCTATTATTAGACCCAATGCATAAAGAACTATCTTTAATATCTGAACAGATCCCTTAATTGCATACTTTTTTGATATGGGATATGTATTGTATATGGCCTCCCCGGCAGTCAATAATTTACCAAGCCACAAAATAATATTGATAAAGACATACGTGCCTATAATCCTCTTTGCAGGCTCAGTAATGGAGGGAAAAAGATGCACACCGTAATAGAGCACAATGGCAGGAGCCAGGTAGGCCAGGTGGTTAAATACGCCCTTTTCAATAAGGATATCATCCCATTTATATTCTGTCCGGCGAAAGATATAATGTAGCCCCTGAATTAGAAATCTTCTGATAACATAGTAAGTTACGAAACACACCAACAGAAGGCCCAAAATAAGGACCAATTTCTCCAGAGAAAAACTACTTTTTAACAGGCTGAATATTCTTTCCAGATCCACGATTACTCTCCATTCTTGTCAGAAACTTGAATAAATTGACGCAACTTACTTGCCAAGACCATAGCCTTTCTGATATCACCTTTATTTAACATTATATAACATTCTTTTCGACTATAAGGAGCATTTATAACATGGCGGCAAATTCAGTAGCAGTAGTTGGATTAGGTTACGTCGGACTCCCGCTGGCAATAGCCTTTGGCAAGAAAATAAAAACCATCGGCTTTGACACGTCCGAAGACAAAATAATAAGTTACAGAAAAGCCATTGACCCTACTGCAGAAGTTGACCGCGAAGACTTCGAGCAGGCAGTGCATCTCAGCTTCACAAACGATCCTGCTGCCATAAAAGAGACAGACATGGTCGTTGTAGCTGTACCTACTCCGATTACCGCCAACAAGCAGCCTGACCTCAGGCACCTTGTTTCTGCTTCGGAAATAGTCGGAAAAAACCTAAAGCACGGAGCTATTGTAGTATACGAGTCAACAGTATATCCAGGTGTAACTGAGGATACATGTGGCCCTGCCCTTGAAAAAACATCCGGATTCAAGTGTGGTGAGGGATTCAAGGTTGGCTACTCTCCTGAGCGGATAAATCCCGGAGACAGAGAACACTCTCTGACAAACATAGTGAAAATTGTGGCAGCTCAAGATCAGGATACACTGGAAGAGGTGGCAAGCACTTATGAACTTATAGTGGAAGCAGGGGTATACAGGGCAGAGAGCATAAAAGTGGCTGAAGCAGCCAAGGTCATAGAAAATACACAGCGGGATCTCAACATCGCCCTTATGAACGAGCTGGCCATTATTTTTAATCGCCTTGGTATTGATACACAATCAGTGCTGGAGGCCGCTTGCACGAAGTGGAACTTTCTCGCCTTTACACCCGGTCTGGTAGGCGGCCATTGCATCGGAGTTGATCCCTACTACCTCACCTATTGTGCCCAGCAAACAGGGTACCATCCCGAAGTCATTCTGGCTGGCCGCCGCATCAACGATTCAATGGGCTCATATGTTGCGGAGAGGACGGTCAAGGAACTCATCCATGCCGGGGTACGGGTTGAAGGGACCCGGGTCGTTATACTCGGGCTTACATTCAAGGAAAATTGTTCTGATATAAGAAATACCAGAGTGATAGATATTATCCGCGAACTTAGGGAGTATGGTATTGAGCCCCTGGTACATGATCCCCTGGCCGATCCGCAAGAAGCCAAATCCGTATATGGTATTCGTTTACTGAAGGACCTGCCTGCCAACGTTGATGCGGTCATACTTGCAGTAGCCCACAAAACATATGCAGAAGCCGGGGTTTCAGTAATAAAAGATATGCTCACTCCTGACAGGGGTGTGGTAATAGACGTAAAGGGTTTTTATCACCCAGATGATTTTAAGGAAAAGACTATCAGGTACTGGAGACTGTAATAATGGAAAAAGGGAAGCTCACCGGCCTGTATGAAGGCAGGCCTGGCCTCTGGTTGCTGGAAAAACCAGGCAACCCAGATCAATATCTTCAGTGCTGAGATCTTCGGTGAGAAGTCTGAAGGTCTGCTGTCTTAAATGCCTCCCTTAAGCGCTCTTCTACTAACCCTTTTTTCCGGTTTTACTTTGATATGGAGAGTGGCGCTCTGCATGATTCACCTCTTTTTATACAATAGTACAACATCAGGTATA
>JAUWHV010000045.1 GCA_030605675.1 Deltaproteobacteria bacterium
TTTTTCAGCACCGAATGCCGGGCGGAGGTGATTCAGCCAGGTAGCTTCAGGATCGAATCGTGCAAAGAAAGGACGCTGCACCCAGTCCGGATTGCGGCCCTGGATAAAGCGGAGCACAAAGACCTTTTCATTGTTGATCTCCGCAATACCCTGGATTTCTATCTTGCCGGGACCGGCGCTCATGGAGGGTCCACGTACCGTGCGTGCCAATCCTGATACCTGCGTAAATGCTTTGCGATATATCTCCCAGGCCCTGGCTAAAGGCAATTCAAAGTAATGACAGGCGCCGGTATCGCGTGCCATGAACATATAGTAAGGGATAATTCCGAGGCGTACCTGCGTGCGCCACATGCGTGCCCAGACATCAGGGTCATCGTTTATGTTTGCTACCAGAGGACTTTGACTACGTATGACAGCTCCTGTGTCGAGAATCCGGCGAATAGCTTCCCGGGCCACAGGCGTCTCCATTTCCTTCCAGTGGTTGTAATGAGCCATGATAGCCACATGTTTGCCGCCATGTACCAAGCTCTCAACCAGTCTTAAGAAATCGTCAGCGTCCTTATCGGTCAAATAGCGATATGGCCAGTAACTGAGGGACTTGGTTCCTATGCGGATGGTCTGTATATGCTCGAATTCGGGCTGGAGCAAAGGCTCTATGTATTCTCTGAGGAGACGGGTCTTCATGACCATGGGGTCACCGCCGGTTAGCAAAAGGTCAGTAACATCCTTGTGCCCGGCCAGGTAGCGGTGCAGGTCGCTGGTCTCGCCGGCAGAAAAACGCAGCTCATCAATCCCAACGAACTGTGCCCAGCGAAAACAGAAGGTACAATAGGTATGGCAGGTCTGACCCTGGCGGGGGAAAAACAGTACGGTTTCCCGGTACTTGTGTTGCATCCCCTTGAGGGGTCGGCCATCCAGAACAGGGACATTCAGGATCTGCTGACCGGCAGGATGGGGATTGAGCTCTGCGCGTATTTCATTGGCCACGGTCCGTATCTGCTTGTCGTCAGCACCTTTACGGAGGAGGTTTGCCATGCGATCAAAGTGTTCAGTGGTCAACATGTCCTGCTGTGGAAATGTGAGTCGAAAAATGGGATCATCCGGTACATTTTCCCAGTCTATGAGGTCTTCAATCACATACTGATTGACTCGGAACGGGAGTACTTGGGCCACTACCTGCATGGCAAAACGCATGTCATGAGGCAATTTTACAATTTGGGGGATCTGATCAAGTTGACGCGCAGAAAAAAAACGAAGATGCAAAGGTCGCCTATTCGGGACCGAATACGTTCGGGAAATTTGCTTAAGCTTTGGAGCGTAATACATAATGCATATCCCCCTGAATGTCTCCGGTCGTGTATTAAGTTTTTTAATGTAAGTTGAGCGATTAGCTGTTAGCCATTAGCGTTTAGCTTTGAAAAATCAGGGCATTACGTTAATTAGAAATAACACCCAACGGGTTCACCCTGTTGAATCCCCAAAGGGGGCAGCGAAGCTGCATTCAACAGGGTAAAAGTTTGTAATAGTAAAACATCCTGCTTGTCAGGGCGGCAGACCGATAATCATTAATCTAATAGCTAACCGCTAAAGGCTAATCGCTCAATTTAAATTTACCATACCATTTCCCGGCACAGGTTTCAATCCGCCTTTTTATAACCTTGCCGGCAAATTATTGCGGTTGAGTATCTTGAACTGCCGGACATTGTCGATTAAACGTGTGTTCCATATCATGAGGTAACCGTTGAACCTATGAACCCCCACAACAGGAGCCGGAATTGCCTATAAGAGCTGTTCGCGGATTTAAGGACGTATTACCTGATGAGATCGAGCTCTGGCATCGAGTTGAGTCCATTGCCCGCGGTGTTTTCAATGCCTTCGGTCTGAAAGAGATACGGATTCCTTTGCTGGAAAAGACCGAGGTTTTTGCTCGGAGTATTGGCGAACTTACTGATATCGTTGAAAAGGAGATGTACACATTCATCGACAGGAGCGGTGATTCTCTGACCCTCAGGCCTGAGGCAACAGCAGGTCTTGTAAGGGCCGTAAACGAGCATAAGCTTTTTGCCCAGTCTCCGGTGTTGAAGCTGTTCACAACAGGGCCCATGTTCAGGCATGAACGGCCCCAAAAGGGTAGGCTCCGTCAATTTCATCAGATAAATGTGGAAGTGATGGGAACAAAGGCCCCTTTTTCAGATACTGAGGTCATCTGGATGGCATGGGACATTCTGGAAAAGCTTGGACTCAAGGATCTGCGTCTGGAAATCAATTCCCTGGGTTGCCCTGCATGCATGCCCATGTATAGAGATAATCTGAAGGAATATCTTGAGGGTGTATTTCAGCATCTCTGCCCTGACTGCCAAAGAAGGAGCAAGATAAATCCTCTAAGGGTCTTTGATTGTAAGAACGAAGCCTGCAGGAAAATCATGGCCAAGGCACCCCTGAACAGGGAATATCTATGTACTGAGTGTGCAGACCACATGGAAAAGGTCTTGGCCTTTCTTAAGACCTTGGACATACCATTTGTCATAAATCCTTACCTGGTAAGGGGGCTTGATTACTATGTGATGACCACCTTTGAGATAGTCTCTCCTGATCTGGGTGCCCAGAGCACAGTGGCTGCAGGAGGCAGATATGACGGCCTTTTAAAGGCCTTGGGCGGACCTGATCTTCCTGGAGTCGGGATGGCAATCGGGGTTGACCGGTTGTTGCTTCTCCTTGAAAAGGATAAGAAGGGACCATCTATTGATCTGTTTATAGCGGCCCTGGGTCCCAAGGCCGGAAAAGAGGTCATACCCTGGATAAAACACTGGCGCCGTCAAGGGCTGGCTGTGCAGATGTCGTACGAGGAAAAGGGCCTTAAGGCCCAGATGAAGCAGGCCGGTAGGGTAGGGGCCTGTTATGTGCTCATAGTCGGAGAAGACGAGCTTGATAAAAAACAGGTGGTAGTCAGAGATATGATGACCCGCGATCAGCACGAGGTACCTGTTGATGATGTGATTTCAGCAGTGGAGAGGCTGGTTAGTGCCTGAACGAAAAGGCCGTTCAGACACAATTTTGAATTCTAAATGTTGGATTTTGAATTAAAAAAAGGATGCCCCTTTAATATACCATGCTTAGACGAACTTTGAGAAAGGCCTTGGCAGTGGCCGCAATAAAGAGATACATTGGCCATGTGGAATCAATGGCCGTGCCAAGGGATCCCGACTTGAGGCGGTGGGTACGCAGCGAGTGGGTTGAGTACGAAACATGGCTTTATCGTCACGCTTTTTTATCGCAGACCAACTGGATGAATTGCCGGCAGGAGGCTTGCTGCTGGGACAACAGGCCCCTTATTAGCGTTCTCACACCGGTCTATAACACCGATCCCGGCCATTTATTCGAATGCATTCTGTCCGTTCAATCTCAAGCTTACCCCTTTTGGGAATTGTGCCTGGTGGACGACGGGTCTGATAGACTTGAGACCAAAATCCTTTTGAAAACAATGGTCCGTCAGGATCCCCGGCTTAAACTGTTCACCCTGCCCGCCAACCAGGGCATATGCAACGCCACCAACCATGCGCTGTCAAAGTCCCGGGGAGAATATGTAGCGTTTTTGGATCATGACGACCGGCTTACGCCTGATGCCTTGTTTCGCGTTGCCGAGGCCATTCGCAAGGACCAGAACAC
>JAUWHV010000070.1 GCA_030605675.1 Deltaproteobacteria bacterium
ACCGAATTGTTGGATACTTCAGCCTGACCGTCGGACAGGTGGATACGCTGGAAGCTCCAGAGCGCATCCGTAAGGGTATGGGGCAGTACCCTATCCCTGTTGTTCTACTCGCTCGGCTTGCCGTTTCTCTACACCATCAGGAACGTGGTATTGGCAGAGGTCTCCTTCAGGACGCTATTCGCCGCACTCTCATGATGGCTGAACATGCCGGCATACGAGCCTTGCTTGCGCATCCGATTGATGAGGATGCAGCTCGATTCTATCTTCGTTTTGGTTTTGTTGCCTCACCGCTTTGTGAACGACAACTTCTTCTTTTGTTAAAAGATGCACGTCGCCTGCTCCTTAGGTTTAACAAGTAAAAATCCGACCCCAGAGGGGCCAGCTTTGGTATAAGCCCAAAGGGCGTGATTTACTGGGTATGAGCTAAACTGATATGATTTACCATTAGTGACAACTATCGTAAATCGACAGAAATTATTCAATTGCGAATCGATATCTCAAAACTCAACGACGATAAGGTGTTGGTAATGACACATCGCCTATTATTGTTTGTAAGCCCTAGGTTATACTCTCTGTAGGAGGCTGATGGGCAACGCAAACCATATTTGTAACAAACAAATCCTCCTGCAGGACCTCGACCAATGTGTCTGCCTTGAGGTCCTCGATCTTGAAATATCCGGCGTCCATTTGAACAGATAACTGACGACGTTCCCAGCGATAGGTGTTGTGTGGTATGGTAATCTTGAAAAAGAGAGGGAATTATAATTATTGTTTGAGCCTCTGATAAGAGAAATAATAGTGAAAACGACATGTTCTCCACTATACATTGTTATTGCATGTGTCTTTAGCTTAATCTTCGTTGTTAATATTGCTCAGTGCAATCAAGGAGGCTCAGTGGATACTTTCCAGGTATTTGCGGTGGGAAAGGTAAAAAAGGATTCAGAAATTGCGACCATAGAAATTTACAAGGAATATGCCGATGCCCTTTTGGGGTTGGATCAGTTCTCCCATGTGATAGTGCTGTATTGGTTTAATAAAAACGATACCCCCGAGAAAAGGAGTGTCTTACGTGTCCATCCCAGACGCAATATGAGCAATCCTTTAACAGGTGTGTTTGCCTGCCATTCCCCTTGCAGGCCTAATCTTATTGGTCTGTCGGTTTGTAAAATTCTATCCATCAAAGGCAACGTCATCCGGATTGATTCAATCGATGCCTTCAATGATTCACCGGTGATAGACCTTAAATCCTATATTCCTTCCAGGGATACGGTACAAAATGCCTTTGTCCCGAAATGGGCAACCCTGCCTCGCCTCTCTCATCCATCAGAGATCGTCAAATAGTTGAACCGGAAATCCGGAATACGTAATAAATAAATGAAAGTAAAAGGAGAGAAAGCCGATCCATTGCAGCGCATTGCTTTGGTCTCAACACCATGGTCTCTTTTCAGCCGTCCCTCTATTCAACTTGGAACGCTGAAGGCATATCTGGGTATGCAGTTTCCCGAATTGGAGGTGGCGGCCCACCACTTTTATTTAAAGGTAGCAGAGACCATTGGTTACAGGCTCTATCAGGTTATCTCTGAAAGGACATGGCTGGCGGAAACCGTATATGCCGCCCTGCTATTCCCTGAGCGCCTTGAGCATATAGAAAAGGTCTATTGCCGGGAGGCCTCCGGCAACCCCCTTGTCCGCAAGGCCGGTCTCGAAACCCTGGCCACTCAGGTTAAGAAGGTGTCAGATGCCTTTATTGACAGCACAGACTGGGGAGCCTTCGGTCTCGCTGGTTTTTCAGTATGTCTTTGTCAGCTCACATCCGCACTCTATTTTATCAAGCGCATCAAGCAGAGGTTCCCGGATCTCACCATTGTGATAGGCGGGTCTATGTTTGCAGGAGAATCAACCCGGAGCCTGTTCCGGGTGTTTCCTGAAGTGGACTTTGTGGTCAATGGTGAGGGCGAGCTTCCGCTTAGCCGATTGGTTCATCATCTCAGAGATTCCCAAAGCCATGAGGAGATACCTCCTATCCCGGGGATTGTCTCGCAGAAAGCCGCAAATAATGACACCCCGGTTTCCTTCAGCCAAATGGAGACCCTGAGTAATCTCCCACCTCCTGACTACGATGACTATTTTAATCTGCTCAAGACTTTCAGCCCGCATAAGGCCTTTTTCCCAACCCTGTCAGCCGAGATATCCCGGGGATGCTGGTGGCGCCGGGCACAAGGTGCTGCGAAATATTCAGGGTGTGCCTTTTGCAACCTCAATCTCCAGTGGAGCGGTTACAGGTCAAAGAGCCCATTACAGGTGGTCTCTGAGATCGACAACCTGACTACAAAGCATAAAACACTCTCTGTGGCTTTTATGGATAACCTGCTTCCGATGAAGGAGTCAGGAGATATTTTTACCGGGCTTGGCAAGCTGAGCAAGGACTTTCGCCTGTTTGCCGAGATACGGGCCACAACTCCCAGGCATATTTTGGAGGCAATGCAGGTCGCAGGAACTCACGAGGTCCAGATCGGTATTGAGGCCCTTAGCACAAGGCTGCTTAAAAAGCTCAACAAGGGGACCACGGCCATCCAGAACCTGGAGATTATGAAACACTGCGAAGAACTCGGCATAGAAAATGTCTCAAATCTGATATTACATTTTCCAGGCAGTGATCTTCCGGATGTAGAGGAAACCTTGCGGAATCTTGAGTTTGCTCTGCCATTTCGTCCGCTGAAATTTGTCCACTTCTGGCTCGGTCTTGGAAGCCCTGTGTGGCAGGATCCCAGTGCCTTTGGGATCAAGGCGGTTTCCAACCATCCAAATTATGCTGCCATATTCCCGCCACATATTTTCAGCTCCATGAATTTTATGATTCAGGCCTATCGTGGCGACCTTGGGCTTCAAAAAAAGATTTGGCAACCAGTCAAGAAAAAGGTAAAGGCATGGGAAAAGGGGTACGCCGAACTTCACAGGGGTCCTTTACGCACACCCATCCTTAGCTTCCGGGACGGCCGGGACTTTTTGATCATACGCCAGAAGCGGGTTGGCGCCGAACCCTCGACGCACCGCCTTGTGGGGACATCCAGGGCGATCTATCTTTTTTGTCAGAGGCATCGTTCGCTTAAAAGAATCCTGGCACATTTCCCTGGAATAGCTGAGGACAGGATCGTGCCTTTTCTAAGGATGATGGTAGATAAAAGATTGATTTTTGAAGAAAATGGGAGATACCTGAGCCTGGCCATACCGGTGAGACCGGCCGGTAGACAACCACACACTACACGGCTCACGGGTTCAAAGGTTCAAGGTCAAGAAAAAGATGAACATCGAACATCGAACGTCCAACATCGAATTTTGAATGGGAAAAGATAAAGAAACAGACGTCTTTTAACATGAACATTTGAACCCTGAACGGTGAACACTGAACCCGTGAACGGTTACGTATATCTCAAGAAATGGGAGACTG
>JAUWHV010000028.1 GCA_030605675.1 Deltaproteobacteria bacterium
GCCTTTTAAGCTCCCTGAGCCCATAGATTCGTTCCTCAATCTGTTCTAATTGGGAAAGATCAGTTGGGAGGCCCTGAATATAATCACGAACAGTCCACGCCACCTCTTCTGCCTGATAGGCCACAGTGTCCAGTTCTTTTATGGTTTTTTCCAGGGTGGGATCAAGGTCTGCCATACGTTTAAGGTCCTGCCTGCAGATTGCCAATTTCTCCTGGATCGATCCTTTGTCAGCATAAATGGTCCTGTAGCAGTTGTCTCCCAGGGTCCGCAGGGACTCAGCGGCCTTTAATACCTTGAGTTCCTGTTCAAGCCTTTCTTCCTCTCCCGGCTTGGGAGCAATTCTGTCAATTTCCTGCGACTCCTGCCGGAGCCTGTCCACCTCTTCCGCTGCCTCTTCTTTTGCAGCCATAGCCCTTTGGAGATCTGTTTGAAGCCCCTTAACCTCTTGATACAAGCTGGTTATCTGGTCCACTTTATGTCCAAGCCCGGAAAAGCGGTCCAGCCAGGGTCCGTGTCTTTCACGGCGAAGAAGCTCCTGGTATTCGTGCTGTCCGGCAAGACTTATGAGGCCTGATACAATTTGTCTCAGGTCCTGGAGGCTGACAATGGCCCCATTTACATATATTCTCCCCTTTCCGGTCTGCGGGACCGTCCTCCTTATGACCAGCTCATCGTCGCAGGATATCCCCATATCCTCCAGTTGGCTTCGGACCTCGGTTGAGGCCTCAAACACTGCCTGCACCAAGGCCTGCTTTGTCCCTGTCCTGATCTGCTGCAAATCAGCCCTGGCCCCCAGGATCAGTTTCAAGGCCTGAACAAGTAAGGACTTACCCGCACCGGTCTCTCCTGTAAGCACAGTAAGCCCGCCTGACAAGCAAAGAGATACTCTTTCGAAGAGTATGAAATTTTCTAACCCAAGCTCTAAAAGCATGATTTTCTAAAACACAGAATATTTTGGTGTAAGCCACTGAGCCACTTGCAGCCAGACTTCCATCACTCAAATAAATCTGGTATTTTACAAGCGACTTCTGTTATTATAATTTAAAATAAAGGTTGTTCGTGTATTTACTGCAACCCACTGAACTGTAAGCGTTTACAGGGTGCTCCAGATGCGAGGCGGAGGGTACGCAGACGTACTCCCTGTACTTCAAGTGCCCGACAACAAAGCAGATGTGGTGCCCTGTGAACGCTTACAGTTATTATTACCCTATGGTTCTGTTACTAACAACCCGGAGAAATGCCCGGCCATGTTCAATTTTCATAAAATAGCAGAAAACCGGATCAAGGAAGCTATTGAACGAGGGGACCTTGACGACATTAAGGGTAAAGGCAAACCACTGGTCTTTGAAGACGACTCGTTAATACCTCCAGACCTTCGAATGGCATACAAGATGCTCAAAAACGCCGGTTTTGTGCCTCCGGATCTCCAGAGTGAAAAGGAAATCAAGACTGCAACAGACCTGCTGGAAAGTCTGGAAGATGAACAGGAGCGTTACAGGCAGGCCCAGAAAGTAAATCTTATGGTGACCAAGGCCAACATGTCACGCAAGAGGCCCATCAACCTGGAAAAGGATCAGATATATTACCGAAAGGTGGTAGAGCGCACTACAGTTAGAAAAAAGTAGAGGATCATCTATCAAAACAGAGGGTCCTTGTTATTTTTTTCCGGCCCTAAGTCTATATGTTCAGTAAAAAGCCTTGTTCACTGTAACCTGGACAAGCCGGAACCAAAAAGGTTTGAAGATAAAAAATTGATCACGAAAGCACGAAAATACGAAGACACGAAATCACAATGGCATTTAATACCCTGATCCTCGGGGGGGCACAGAGTGGCAAGAGCAAGTATGCCTTGAAGCTCGGTGAAGAGTATATAAAGGCGACGAATAAGAGCACGGCCAGAGGACTGTATGTGGCCACTGCCCAGCCCCTGGATCAAGAGATGGAAGAAAAGATTCAAAGACACAGAATGGAACGTGGACCCCAGTGGGAGACAGTGGAGGAGCCGACAGAGATCCCGAATATTATCCGCAAATCATCAGGATTATACCAGGTGATTCTTGTTGATTGTCTGACCCTTTGGATGTCAAACCTTATGGAGCATAAACCAAATTCTATTGAGCATTCAGCCCGGGATCTTTTTGATGCACTCTCGGAAACAACCGGCCCTACAATTATTGTATCGAATGAAATTGGACTCGGCCTGGTGCCAGGTGAAGCTGTGGGCAGAAAATACAGAGATCTTTCCGGGCGGCTCCATCAGAAACTTGCCGAAATCTGCAACAGGGTAATCCTCGTTGTGGCGGGACTGCCTTTGGAATTGAAAGGAAATAGCAATAAGTGAAACAAAGACTTGAGGAACTTCTGCGATCAATTGATCCGATTGACTATAGTCAAGAGCATAAGATTCAGTCACACCTCGACAACCTGACCAAGCCCAAAGATAGCCTCGGCCGGTTGGAAGAGCTTGCAAAAAAATACATCCTGATTAACGGAAATCTGAGGCCTTCTCTTCCCCAAAAGACGGTCTTAGTATTTGCCGGAGACCACGGGGTAACTGAAGAGGGTGTGAGCGCCTTTCCAAAGGATGTTACCTTTCAGATGGTTCACAACTTTCTTTCAGGTGGCGCCGGGATAAATGTCCTTGCAAGGCATGTGGGCGCTGACGTCATGGTGGTGGACATAGGGGTAGATTACGATTTTCCAAAACTGGCAGGATTAATTCGCTGTAAAGTGGCCCACGGAACCAGGAACATGGTCAGGGAACCTGCCTTGACCA
>JAUWHV010000022.1 GCA_030605675.1 Deltaproteobacteria bacterium
ACGGGGTTACAACGCCCGTTTTACCGCAACCCACCGAACTGTAAGCGTTTACAGGGTGCTGCAGATGCGAGGCGGAGGGTACGCAGATGTACTCCCTGTACTTCAAGTACCCGACAACAAAGCAGATGCGGTGCCCTGTAAACGCTTACGACAAATTTTATTGTGGTCACCTCAGCTAATTACCGATAAAATGAATTATGAGCAAGATAAATCCGACAACAACGAGAGGCGAGACTGAGGCCATGCCCATAGCCTTTGTGGGAGCGGGCCCCGGAGATACCGCCCTTATCACCCTAAAAGGGCATCAGCTCCTCCAAAAGGCGGACGTAGTCATCTACACAGGTTCCCTGGTCCCCAAGGACCTGGTCTCTCACCTCTCCGCAGTGATATACAACTCTGCCGGAATGACCCTGGAGCAAGTCATTTCCATCATGGTCTCTGCAGCAAAATCAGGCAGACGGATAGTACGACTCCACACAGGGGACCCAGCCATCTATAGCGCCATCCAGGAACAAATAAAGTGCCTGCGGAAAGAAAATATACCCTTTGAAGTCGTCCCGGGCGTCACAGCCGGATTTGCCGCTGCCGCTGTCCTGGGCCAGGAGCTGACAATTCCCGGGATTACTCAGACTGTCATTTTCTCCAGGATAGGCGGCCGGACCCCTGTGCCTCCATCTGAGGAATTATCGCGCCTTGCCAAGATCCAGGCCACCCTGGTTCTTTATCTGAGCGTGGGCCATATAAGGCTGGTTCAGGAGACCCTGCTGGCAGGCGGATACTCTTCGGATACACCTGTGGTAGTGATAGAAAAGGTAAGTTGGCCGACTCAACGTGTTGTACGTGGAGAGCTTGAAAATATTGCGATAAAGGTTGAGCAGGCAGGCATTTCAAAAACTGCTGTGATATTAGTGGGAAAGGTGCTGTCTGAACCTGAGTACCCGCATGGAAAGCGCTCCCTTCTCTATGATCCGGAATTCTCCCATGGATACAGAAAGGGCCTGAGCCATTCAAATGCCGGTGCCTCCTCCGAACCTCCTCTTGATTGCTACTCATCTGCAAACAACAAGGGGAACCGTTCACGGGATTACAACGCCCGTTTTACCGCACCCCACCGAAATGTAAGCGTTTACAGGGTGCTGCAGATGCGAGGCGGAGGGTACGCAGATGTACTTCCTGTACTTCAAGTGCCCGACAACAAAGCAGATGCGGTGCCCTGTGAACGCTTACGAATAATTTTTGTATATCTAACTCCTGGAGGCAGGGCCCTGGCCCACCGCCTTTCTGAATTGCTTTCCAATAAGGAAATATTGATTTATTCCTACAGCGAACTGGTCGGGGACCAACTTATAAAAAAGTTGTGGCAGAGAGGCACGGGGTTTGTCTTTTTAATGGCAGCGGGAATAGTGATCAGGGCCATAGCTCCATTGCTTAAAAACAAACTGGATGATCCGGCGGTCGTCGTTATGGATGAGGCAGGACATCATGCAGTAAGTCTTTTGTCCGGTCATCTTGGAGGCGCCAATGAACTGGCCGGGATGCTGGCGCTAAAGGCAGAAGGGCAGGCGGTTATTACCACAGCGTCTGATACGCTGGGTTTGGTGGCACTCGATATATGGGCCAGGGTTCAGGACATGGTCCCTGATGACCGTGCTGATCTGAAAAAGGCATCTGCCGCCCTGGTAGCCTCCGGAAGCCTCAAGACATACACTGATTGCCGGGTACACTCTCTGCCTGCGGGTCTTGTTGAGGTTTACGATCCAGGCAAGGCCCGGTTGATCATCTCTCCACACTTAATTCCGGAAGTTAAACCGATTCTTCACCTGTATCCCAGGATATTTGCCCTGGGAATAGGCTGCAACCGTGACACCCCGTCTCAGGCACTGGAAAGAGCAGTAGAGGAATTTCTTAAAAGGCATAAAATCTCCCCAAAGGCCCTTTTTACCTTGGCCAGCATTGATGCCAAGAAGGACGAGGCGTGTCTGTTAGCCCTTGCACAGAAGTGGGACCTTGACATCCGGTTTTTCACAGCAGACCAGCTAAATACCGTACCGGTAAAAGAACCCTCTCATTACGCCATGGAGGCTGTGGGTGCATATGGTGTGGCAGAGCCCTCGGCCATACTGGCGGTCGACAATGGAGGGCTGCGTTTCCAAAAAGAAAAGACTAACGGCATCACCCTGGCCCTTGGGGAAAGGGCCTTTGCATTAACAGAAGACCAAATCTAAAGTAAGGGCCGGGTAAAAAAAATTTCAATACACCATTGACAGGGAATTCAAAACGGTGCTACACAATATAATATACGATGGTTTGAAATGCCGCTTCGATCCAAATCGCAAAAAAGCGATTTCTTATTAACTTTATAAAACATAAGGAGGCAAAGATGACCGATCAACGCTTGATGACCATGATTATCGTTTCAAACATTTTATCCGCTTATTATGGGAACAAAGCCAGCTTTTGCGCCGTAAATAATAAAGAGCCGGATGATGCGCAAAAGGAAGATCTATTGAAAAGAGTAATCACAATGTTCGAAAACTTGAGCACGAGTTATCTTAAGGATATTGAAGAAATTGCTGAAGGTGCTAGATAATTATAAGGATAGTGTTACCTGTTCACGCCTGGTGTCCAGCATCTGCAAGCTACAGACACCCGATTAAACAAATGGGTTGATTAAGAATTGTTTATTTACAAAAAAGCCCCTGCCGGCATCTGCCGGCAGGGGCTTTTAATAATTAGGCTATAGTAACGCCATATTCTCTAATTTACCACCAACTAACTGTCTTATCTGCCTCGCGAATCATCTGAACCAGAATGTCATAATTGGGATCACCCATGTAAAGACTGAACTCTTTGGCGTCCCTGTCACGATTGAGTATCTCAACCAATTTCTTGACGTCGTCAGTAGGCTCGGAACGATAGACATGCAATATTTTCATTTTTTCGTCGCTCATTACGTGCTCCTCTTATAATTACTAACCGCAGGTATCAGGTGGCGGAGCGGCTGCTTTCGGCAGGCCGTATGGGATGATGAAATCCGCGTCACGCATACGCTCCCCAAGCTCCTCTATGGTGATGGGTGTCAACTCCAGGTCCTCTACATCAGGTGGATCTCCGCCCAAATTAAATACATCACCCTCCATATCCCGAGTCCATTCAATGTTGCCTACATTATACTCATTGAACGGGGGGTATTCCCCATACATGTACACAGCAAATGCAAAATGGTTTTCAACTGACTGTCCCAGTGTGGAGCGTGTGCCGTCTCCGGCATACGAACGGTTGGGCAGCAGAAAATACATTGTGAATGACATGATCAGTATCTCCTTAATCTACAGTACTGTGATTTTACAGCACCAGGTATTTGCCGCACTCCTCCAATAAAACGCCGTGATAGGCCTGGGTCGCCATCTGCTTGCCGGTTATTCCCTTTGGCACGTCCTCAACGTCATAACCTTCACACTGATAACTAGCTGCGCATATGGACAGGTCCTTGATATCGCAGAGATTGGCAAGCTTTACGAATTCAGGGGTCTTGGCAAGATGGACTGCCTTAAAGGTAAAAAATACCGCGGCCTTCATCCCTACCCGCACGGCAGCCTGTGTTACACCCAGAACATGCCTCATATGCTGCGGAGAAGTCACGAAAATTCCAAGTTTGTTCGGATCAGCAGACATCTGCATTATCCTCCATGTGATATTTGTAGGCCAGCCATAAACAATTGAAACCAAAGGACAGAAAGACCCTCAATTGTTTGCATGGCTTGGCCGAGAGGCTACGTATTAAGCCTTCTTAATGTAGAAATGTAAAAAACCGGCGTCTTCCTTCTCTCCAAGATATTCATGGCCGACGCGCTCACACCATCCAGGGATATCATTGCGGGTACCTGGGTCAGTGCCGAGCACCTCGAGGATCTCACCTGAATTAACCTTGTCGATCTCCTTTTTTGTCTTCAGGATGGGCATTGGGCAACTAAGTCCTTTGCAATCCAAAGTGTGGGCTACTGTTAGGCCTTCTGGGGCAATCTTGCTCATAATTCCTCCTCTTTTGTTTATATAATTTGTAAAGATTTTTAAGACATCAGCTCACATGTGTTGAGCCTACGTGTTTTGATCACCATGATATCGCACATTATCGGAAAAATAAACTCATTGCATCTTTTTTATAATACAAATAATGTCTAAAAAGCTTGCATCACAGAAAAAAGGCGATAAAAAAGATCAAGACGTATCCTAAAGTAAAAAATTAAGAACCAATTGGTCTGTACCAAACTTCATTTACTGTGTCAAGCTTTCATTGAATGGCCATTCACCCTAAAGACCAGGCTATCTTGTTGATTTAAATATTGAAATAACAGCATACTCCAAGGAGAACATGACATGCTCATAACCGGCAAAACAATTACCCTGTGCCTGCTGATCACCTTTTCCTTTCTCCTCATCATGCCCTTTGGCTCTTTGGCAAGGGAACTTATTCCCGGGCTGAACAAGACCAGGCTTTCTAACGGACTTACTGCCATTGTGAAAGAAAACCACCGGGCGCCGGTTGTGGCCATACAGGTGTGGGTTCAAGCAGGCAGTGTTTACGAAACCGAAGGGGAGAGAGGCATTACCCACTTGATCGAACACATGATCTTCAAGGGTACGGAAAAAAGAGGGCCTGGAGAAGTGGCAAAGGAAATAGAATCTGTCGGAGGGTCCATTAATGCTTACACATCTCTTGATTATACAGTCTACCACTGCGTGGTCCCGAAACAGTTCCTGGACAATGCCCTGGACGTACTTTCCGACGCGGTATTTCACTCATCATTTGATCCCGATGAATTAGAGCGAGAGAAAAAAGTGGTGCTTGAAGAAATAAGGATGAGAGACGACAGGCCAAGGGCAAGACTTTCCAGCTTATTAATGGAGACTGCATATAAGGCACATCCATATGGATTCCCTGTAATCGGCTATCCTGAGACGGTCGAGTCTTTTGGACGCAAAGACATCCTGGCCTATATGGAAAGAAGGTATCGACCCTCACAAATTACCGTTGTTGTTGTTGGAGACGTTGGGACATCTCAGGCCCTGGCCGGTATCCAGGACACCTTCGGATCAGTAACAAAAAAAGAGCCTCAGGAATTCACCTGTCCATCAGAGCCGCGGCAGGACGCCCCGAGGATCGCCATGGAGGCAATGGAAATCCAGGAAGGCTACCTGGCTGTAGCGTTTTCAGGGCTGCCCGACTTCAATGACCCGGATGTACCTGCCCTGGACGTTTTAGGTGCCTTGCTTGGAAAAGGGGAGAGTTCACGTCTCACCTCGTCTCTACGGAATCGTTTGCAGGTGGTCCATAACATTGATGCAGCAGCGTTTACACCGGCAGGACCGGGACTATTCGAGATCACCGTCTCTCTGGACCCGGAAAAGACCCAGGAAGCATTGCCGCAGATCTTCCATGAGATCTTCCGCCTGGAGAATGAAGGAATCATTGAGGAAGAGCTGGAGCGCGCTAAAGTCCAGGTAGAAACGGATTTTGTTTACAGCCAGGAGACCATGGAAGGAGAAGCAAGAAAACTTGGTGTCTTTGAGACCCTTTCAAAGGACCCTCATGCAGAAAAACTCTATCTTGAGAAAGTCCGGGAGGTGACGGCCCAGGATGTCCAGCAGGTTGCCGGGCAAATTTTCAGACAGGAAAACATCAGCGTGGCCATGGTAATGCCTGATGACCGTCTGCCTGAGCTTACGAGCCAGGAACTGGCCGTAATGGTCCAGGAGGCGGAGCTCCTGGCCAAGGGAATAGAGTCTGATGGCGGCACTCTTATCCGCCCTGTCAAAAGGTTTGGCCTTTCCAACGGCCTCACGGTCCTTGTCCAAGAGGCCCCGGAAGTACCTACGGTTGCTGTAACACTGGTGTTCCCGGGAGGAGTGAGATACGAAAGCGAGAAAACCGATGGTCTCTTCAACTTCCTCGCAAAGGCCTGGACAAAAGGAACCGAAGCCCACAGCGCCCAGGGTATTGCCGAACTAATAGAGGGCCTAGGTGGTAGTATTGGCGGCTTTTCCGGTCAGAACACCCTTGGGCTTCAAGGCCGTTTTTTGAGTCAAAACCTGGATAAGGCCCTTGCCCTCTTTACTGAGATCCTGCTCACTCCCACCTTCCCGTCTGAAGAAACAAAAAAACTCCGTCCCTTGATACTGGCACAGCTTAAACGTCAGGATGATTATCTGCCAGGAGTTGCAGTAAGGGAATTCCGTCGCCTGCTTTTCTCGCCCCATCCATATGGCATGAACCCGTTGGGCAAGGCCTCTGTTATCAAATCTATCAGTTCAAAGGAACTGCTTGAGACCTATCGGAATTTTGTAATACCTGACAGGGGAGTACTCTCCATAGTGGGAGATATTCGTGCTGAAGAAATCATCTCGAGCATTGAGACCATGCTTGGTGCCTGGTCGGGTGAAACAGAATCGGTCCTTTCCACACCTCCTGAACCAGACCCACTGATTTCACCCAAAATTTTAACCCTGAAAAGGGACAAACAACAAGTACATATTGTGCTTGGTTTCCCAGGGACCACTTTTAACAACCCTGACCGCTATGCCCTTCAAACCCTGAATGCGGTACTTTCAGGTCAGGGCGGCCGCCTGTTCATGGAGCTCAGGGACAAGGACAGTCTGGCGTACTCCGTGACCTCATTCCTGGGGCTTGGCCTGGACTATGGATCCTTTGCCTTCTACATTGCCTGCGCGCCTGAAAAAAAGGACCGGGCCTTAAAGGCCCTGTGGCGGGAAATCTACAGGGCAACAGGGCAACCTGTGACTGATGATGAGTTGGAAAGGGCCAAAAAATGGCTTATAGGAACCTATGAGATAGGCCTTCAAACCAACAGGGCCCAAGCCATGGACATGGCCTTAAATGAACTCTACGGTCTTGGATATAATTTCGCATCGGAATTCGTTCGGAAAATAGATGAGGTAACTGCGGATCAAGTACTTAATGTAGCCAGAAAATTTATGAATTCGGAAGAATATGTGCTCGTAAGAGTAGGCCCGTAAAGAAACTTTATGCTCAAACACATCAGCCTCATTGTCAGGCACGAAACCGAAATCCCAAAGAGGATCGGAGAGGCCATGGAAAAGCTTTTCCGAAGGCGCGGGGTCTCTGTCACTGAAGGGCAGGTAGATCCTCAAGCCGAGGCTATAGTAGTGCTGGGAGGAGACGGCACACTGCTGCATGTGGCTGGGAAGGCCTATCAGCTCGGAATTCCCCTGCTGGGCATAAACCTGGGAGGCCTGGGATTCCTTACTGAGATCCACATGGACGAGATGGAACAGGCCCTGGATTCCCTGATATCAGGAACTCTCGAGCTGGACAGGCGAGCAATACTCTCGGTTACGGTAAAAGTATCTGATAGTACCGGCCCAACTTACTATGCACTCAATGAAGCAGTGATCAGCAAAGGCCCTCTGGGCACAATTATAACACTTCCTGCCTGGGCCGGCGGCTCATTCCTTACCACATACCGTGGTGATGGCCTGATCATATCCACCGCAACCGGTTCCACTGCGTATAACCTCTCTGCCGGCGGCCCTATCCTGCACCCGGGCATCGAGGCCATTATATTAACCCCAATATGCCCATTCGCCCTGAATGCACGTCCCCTTATACTGCCAGGTCATATGAAGGTGGCGATACAGCTCAAAAATGCCACGGAAAAGATCAGCTTAATAGTAGATGGCCAGGTAAGCCAGGAACTCAATGAAGGAGATTGGGTTGAAATGCAAAAGGCCAAGGGGCACCTGAAACTCATAAAGTCCCCGCTCAGGGACTACTTCACAATTTTAAGGGAAAAGCTTGGATGGGCAAAGGGTGTGGGGATGTAGAGAATAGCTGTTAGCCTTTAGCTGTTAGCGATTAGCTAAACGCTAATGGCTAACAGCTAATCGCTCAAATTTAAGCCTCTTCCTTCTCTGAGGATGTTTCTTCACCCTCTTCACCCTTTTCAGACTTCATGCGGGCAACAAGGCGTTCTTTCTCCCGCGTCATGGCCTCTTTACCTGCTTCATAAGCAGATTCCAAAACAGCCTTTTTTTGATCGATCATCTCCTTGCTCTTATCAAGGAGATCACCGGTTTTGTCACGGACCTCATCTGCTACCCTATGGGCCTCACCACGGGCCGCATAGGCCTGCTCCCTTATCCGATCTCTAACTTCAGGACCTGTTCTAGGAGTAAGTAACGTGGCCAAACCGGCTCCGACGGCACCTCCCAGTAAAAATGCTATGGCCACACAACCTGCGGAATAGCGACCTTCACTATTGCTCATTTCTTGCTACCTCCTTTAAATCTAAGGTTCTCAGAAAGAAACTCCAAAGACGTCTTGATGCCTGTGGCTATACTTGCTACCTGCACAGCTAACCCGGAAAGACCCGACCTGGCAATGTCTGTTGCAACCCGGACGGTCTCGCCTGTCTCGCGTGCGGCCTCAAAAAAATCCTGTGTCTGCTGAACCTTGACCTTAATATCACCGGTCAACTCCTGGATATCCCCGGTAATTTGATGAACATTATCCAAAATCGGGGGAAGATCCTTCTCGAAAGTCCTTCCAAGGTCCTGATAGGCCTTGGCAGTATCCTTAAGTTCTACAAGAAGAGGCGTTAACTCATTCTCTATCAGGGCCAGACGCTGATTTATCTCGCTCAATGTAGCCTGAGCCGTATCCTCCAGTTCTGACAGTTTAGAAACTACAGGATTAAACTGAGCCAATGTGTCGTCAATAGCAGCCTGGCTTTTGAATAAGGCCTCGTCTAAGCTCTCCAGCGTGCCCTGGACACTCTTTGACAACCTGACAAGATAAATTACAAGAAACACAAAGGCTCCAGCTATGGTAAGGAGTGCAAACGAACTTATTATAGATGACATATAGTCCCCAACGGAGATGCCCCAAGGAAGGATATTTTTAAAACGACTCCTGTAACATGTGTAACATAAACATGGCTCACACCCTTTGCAAGCACATTTACAAAGTTTGAAAATATTCAGTCATAAAAAAATCAGCTTAGATCGGGCATCCTTCATAGCAAGCCAAAAGTAGTTTACACTTTTAGGGGGTAATATACCTCAAAAAATATGTAACTTCTCAATAAATTTGGATAACAGTCACTGGATTCCCGCCTTTTTAGGGGGGTATGAAATATGCTTCCCCGCGGGAATGACGATTGGGTGTGAGCGCCTGTCATTCCGGCGAAAGCCGGAATCCATTGGATAGTCGCAAAATATGATTTGCCCTGATTTGTTGAGAGGTTGCGAAAATATGACCTGTGCGATTAGCTATTGGCCATTAGCTTTTAGCTTAATAACCTGTTTTTATACAAAGTTTTTACCTAATAGCTAATGGCTAACAGCTAATGGCTGGCATCCGTCTATGTTGAAAAAGTGTAAATTACAAAATAAAGGATGCCTTAGATCGTAACCAATGCTTTTATTTATAGCTGAAAAGTGGTATTAAATTTAGGACAATTTGGAACTGTAAACCTACTTGCAGACCGTCTCTTGCTTTTCAAACCAACGTAAGGAGATGACTAGGCTGTGATCAAAATAGTTATTGTTGGAATTGGTAACTGCGCAAGTTCCCTGATTCAGGGAATTCACTATTATCGTGGCAAAAACGCAGAAGATGTTATCGGCCTGATGCATTGGGAAATTGAGGGATATAAGCCCGGAGACATAGAGGTCGTTGCGGCATACGACGTTGACAAACGCAAGGTTGGAAAGGATGTGCATGAAGCTGTCTTTGCCGAACCTAACTGCACAATAGCCATCTATCCGGATCTCCCCCGATCAGGAGTTACGGTGCGAATGGGCAGGATTCTGGACGGTGTTGCAGACCACATGAGGAATTATGACGATAAATTCACTTTCGTCCTGGCCGACAAACCTGAAGCAACTAAAGAAGAAGTCGTCAAGGTGATCAAGGAGTCCGGCGCTGAAATCCTCCTGAACTATCTTCCTGTGGGCTCCGAAGAGGCCACGCGGTTTTATGCTGAATGTGCGCTGGATGCAGGGATTGCTTTTATCAATAACATTCCTGTTTTCATCGCAAGTGATCCGGAGTGGGCGAAACGCTTCGAGGAAAAAAACATTCCTGTCATCGGTGACGACATCAAGTCCCAGATGGGTGCTACCATAATTCACCGCGTGCTGACTGATCTGTTCAAGAAACGCGGCGTCAAGCTGGAACGTACATACCAGCTCAATACCGGTGGCAACACTGATTTCCTCAATATGCTCAGCCGCAAACGCTTAATCTCGAAGAGGATATCCAAGACAGAGGCTGTTCAGGCAGTAGCTGCCAAACGTCTGAATGATGAAAACATCCATATTGGCCCGAGTGATCACGTAGCCTGGCAAAAAGACAACAAGATCTGTTTCATTCGCATGGAAGGCAAACTCTTTGGTGATGTGCCAATGAACCTGGAACTTCGGCTTTCCGTAGAGGATTCACCCAACTCGGCCGGTGTGGCCATTGATGCCATCCGCTGTACAAAACTGGCTTTAATCAGAGGTCAAGGCGGAGCTCTTTATGCGCCGTCAGCCTATTTCTGTAAACATCCCCCACGCCAGTTCACCGACAGTGAGGCCTTTCAAATGATAGAACAATTTATCAGCGATGAGTAGAGGGTGGGTATTTGATCACGGGATGGCCGCCCCGTGAACGGCTACATCATTTCTACCCGGACACAACTATGGCTGAAAGGTCACCAATTCTGAAAAAAAGGCGGGCTATGTTCCAGAGGAGTGCCAGCCGGTTGGCCCTTACATCTATGTCCTTTGTCATGACCATCACATGGTCAAAAAAGCTGTCCACTTGAGGCTTGAGAGATAACAGGGTAACCAGGGCCTGTTCATAGTCCCGGCTTTCAAGGGAAACACCAACCTTTTCTTCTACAGAAAGATATACCTCATAAAGGGCCTTTTCCTCTTCTGCTTCAAGCAGTAAGGGATTTACCGCCCCGCCTTCAAAGCCCTTAAGTATGTTCATTACCCGCTTAAACGCAGTGCTGAGGGGCTCAAATTCCGGCCTCGAACGAACAGACGCCAGGGCCCTTGCCCTCAGAATACAGTCCTTCACATCATCGAACTCCACCCTGGTGGCCGCCTCTACCACGTCATGGTCCATTCCCCCGGCAGTGAGATCATAGGAAAAGCGCCGTTTGAAAAAAGTAATGACCTCAGTGGTAAGCTCTTTCGATACCTCTGAAAGCTGATTCTCAAGCTGGTGCGAGGCCTCTGCGATCAGTGCCTTCAAGGACAGAGACAGGGATCTTTCTTCCACTATATGGAGGATGCCGAGGGCCAGCCTCCTCAGACCATAGGGATCAGCAGTACCGGAAGGCTTTAGTCCGATGGCAATGGTCCCGCAGATAGTATCCATCTTGTCCGCAATACTGAGCAGGGCCCCTGGGAGACTCCCCGGAAGCTCCCCACCTGAGCGGACCGGCATATAGTGTTCTTCTATGGCATTTGCCACCTCCCGGCTTTCACCGGAGAGAAGGGCGTATTCTCTCCCGACTGTGCCCTGGAGGCTTGGAAACTCCCCTACCATCTCTGTCAAAAGGTCCGCTTTGCAGAGCCAGGCTGCCCTCTCAATCTCTTTTACCTTATCTTGGGCCACCTGTTTGGCCAGGTAATGAGCAAGGGCCTTTACCCTGTGAATTTTGTCAAGGACGGTCCCAAGACGCTTATGAAAAATCATCCCTGAGAGATCAGCAACAAAGGCCTCCAGAGGTCGTTTCAGATCCTCCTTAAAGAAAAAATCCGCATCACTAAGCCTCGCCCTGAGTACCCTTTCATGGCCCTCGCATACAAGCCCAGGCCTTGGTGAGCGCGTATTGTTAATAGCCACAAAGTGCGGCATAAGATCATCATTATAATCCACAACGGCAAAATACTTCTGATGCTCCCTCATGCAGGTTATTAACACATCGCGGGGAAGAGCCAAAAAACGTTTATCATAAGAGCCGCATACCGCAGATGGAAACTCGGTAAGATAGGTATTAATATCCACCAGTTCATCGTCGGAAAGGATGTTGCCGCTAACCGATGCCGTGGCATTCCGTGCCTCTTTAAGGAGTCTGTTTCTCCTGACTGAGGGATCAACCAGCACAAAGACCTCTTCAAGGGCTTTTATGTAGCCCTCCGGATTTGATGGCACCCGGATCGCCTCAGGGGCCATGAACCGGTGTCCACGGCTTTCAGAACCAGTCTCAACCCCTGCAAGGCTGAAAGGAACTATATCTTCTCCGTAGAGGGCCACAAGCCAGCGAATAGGCCTTGCAAAGCGCAGCTCTTCAGTACCCCACCGCATGGTCTTTGGGAATGGAATTGAGGCTATGACCAGGGGAAGGAGTTTGCTTAAAAGCTCAAGTGTCTCTCTACCGGGGACTATCCTGCGCAGTACTATGTAAAGTCCCTTTTCAGTATCTTCCACCTGCAGATCTTCAATACTGACACCATGACTACGCGCAAATCCCTCTCCTGCCTTTGTGGGCTTTCCGTCAGACAAGAAGGCAACTTTTGCAGGTGGTCCTGTAATGATCTCTTCTCTATCAGGTTGCCGGTCCGGCAAGTTCTTGGCACAGAGGACCAAACGCCTGGGAGTCCCTATGGTTGAAACATCTTCATATGTCAAATGCTCACGGTCCAGATGTTCTCCGGCCAGCCGGGCCAAGTCATCCAGGGCCCCTGGGATGAAAGCTGCCGGGATCTCTTCAGTTCCGATTTCCAAAAGAAGATTCCTGGTATTCACGCCTTGCCCCCTCCCTCTTCAAGAGCTGTGTATCTCCCGGCAACTCCCCGTGCGAGCTCACGGACGCGGCCTATATATGCAGTCCTCTCCGACACACTTATGGCACTTCTGGCATCCAGGAGATTAAAGTAGTGAGAGCACTTAAGGCACTGGTCATAGGCCGGAAGCACAAGCCCTTGCTCCAGCAATCTCAACCCCTCTTTATAGTGGAGTGAAAACAGTTGCTTCAAGGTCTCCACGTCCGCAGCCTCAAAATTATAGCGAGAGAACTCCACCTCGTCCCTATGATGTATGGCACCGTATCTCACATGATCATTCCATTTGAGGTCATAGACATTATCTATTCCCTGAAGATACATGGCGATCCGTTCCAGGCCGTAGGTAATCTCAACGGATATCGGGTTTACATCAACCCCGCCGACCTGCTGGAAATACGTGAACTGGGTAATCTCCATACCATCCAGCCAGACCTCCCAACCAAGACCCCAGGCCCCAAGGGTTGGTGACTCCCAGTCATCCTCCACAAAACGTATATCATGTTCTGCCAGGTTCAGATTAAAATTTGCCAGGCTGTTAAGATACAAATCCTGTATGTTATCAGGTGAGGGCTTGAGTATTACCTGATACTGATAATAGTGCTGCAGGCGGTTGGGATTCTCACCATAACGGCCGTCTGTAGGACGCCGCGAGGGTTGTACATATGCAACACGCCAAGGCTCAGGCCCTAGAGATAGAAGGAAAGTGGCCGGATGAAAGGTCCCTGCCCCTACCTCCATGTCATATGGCTGGAGCAATATGCACCCCTGTTCCTGCCAGTATTTATTAAGATTTGTTATAATTTCCTGAAATATCATTTACTTGGACCATCCAGTGTCTCCCCGTCAGGGAGTAATAAATCTTCCGGCCACATGTTGTTCGTGACCCCTTGGGCAATAATACAATTTGTGCCGACTTTTGCCCCTTTTGGGACAGAAGCCCATTTCCCTATCAGGGTTATGCCGGTAGAAAGGTGCTCGGGATAGAGACGATTTGCCACATCAATATTCCCCAGTCCGATGTTGGAGTCAGGGCCGATTGTGACCTCCTTGTCTGTCACGACTTTGTTCAAAAACGCTCCGCTACCCACCCATGTATTGTGCATAAGTACGGAATCAATGACCTTTGCCCCTGATTCCACCACTACTCCAGGTGAGAGAACCGACCCCTTCACTATCCCACGTACCACACAGCCTTTGGTAATGGCCGAATTCTTTACATCAGCACCGGGTAGAATCCTTACTGGCGGGCGGTCAAATAGCAGGCCCTCATTTTCAACATTAGTGCATATGCTCCAGGTCTCAGGCTCCAAGCCACTTTCCGGCCTGAGCAAGTCCATGTTGGCCTCCCAGTATGCATGCACCGTTCCTACGTCCCGCCAGTATCCGTGGAAAGTATAAGCAAACAACTGCCCGTCCTCCATGGCCTTGGGCAGGATATGGTGACCAAAGTCCACATCATTGGTAGCCCTCAGTGATTTGACCAGGTATTCAGTATCAAATACATAAATCCCCATTGAGGCCAGATTTGATCCGGCCTTTTCAGGCTTTTCCTCCCAATCGACAATCCGGCCCCTTTCATCCAGGATGCCTATTCCGAATTGATCCGTCTGCTCCCAGGGAACAGTCATCATAGCCACTGTGACCTTAGCGCCTGAAACCTTGTGGTGTTTAACCATGTCCTTGTAATCCATGTAATAGACATGATCCCCTGAAAGTATTAAGACCTGTTTTGAGGGTCTGGCCTCTATAAAGTCCAGATTCTGCCGTATTGCATCTGCAGTGCCCTTATACCAGTCTGAATCTTTCTCCCCTGTACGTGGCGGCAGGATCTTGACTCCCCTGGTCCTGCCGACAAAATCCCAGGCAACGCCGGTCCCTATGTGCCCCATAAGAGAGAGAGGCTTGTATTGGGTCAGCACTGCCACCTGATTAAGATCTGAATTCATGACATTTGAAAGGGCAAAGTCAATTATCCTGTAGATACCGCCAAATGGTACAGCCGGTTTGGCCCTGTGTCGCACCAGGACATTAAGCCTGCTTCCAACTCCTCCGGCCAGAATCACGGCCAAGGTATCCCGCATGTGTTCCTCCTGAGAGAAAATACAATTGATAATTCCTAATTCTTCATTCTTAATTCTTAATTCTT